>CACXED010000021.1 GCA_902766575.1 uncultured Ruminococcus sp.
GTGAAGCTCTATCTTTCGGAGAAAAAATAGCATTTTTTATCAATCATCCGCGTAAAATCTGTGCTATAATGGAGACAAGGAATGAAACACCGTGAGGATATAAGCCGCGCGATCGACTACATCGAGGAAAATCTGCCTTTCGGGCTGACGGTCGGGGACGCTGCAAAAGCTGCCGGATATTCAAAATTTCACTTCGAGCGCATCTTCTCCGAGGCGCTGCGCATGACCCCGGCGGAGTATATCCGCCGCCGCCGGATCACCGAGATCATCAGAAGAATGGAGAGCTCGGATCGCCCGATGTCGAATATCGCCTTTGAGCTCGGCTTCAACTCAAAGGAGAACTTCACCCGCGCGTTTCGCTCCGAGCACTCGATACTGCCGAGCGAGTACCGCGCCGCAGGGAACAGTCTCAGGCTCTGCGAGCGCGCGGCTCTCGACGGCGAAACGCCCGAGCCTTTCGCGATAACCCCCGAGCTTGTCACGCTCGAAGCCTTTTCGGTCGTCGCCTACCCCAGCGACGAGGAGATTCCGCCGCGCTTCTGGAACAAATACAACGCCGGAAAATGGTCGGAGCGGCTCTCGGGCAGAGCTCTGACCGAGGACTACGGCGTCTGCCGCTGGAATCACGAGAAATCCCGGCTCGATTATTTTATAGGCATACGCGAGAGCGAGGCTCGCGGCGACCTTTCCGGGACGGTGAAGCTCGATATTCCGGGAGGGCTGTACGCGGTCTTTACAACGCCCGGGTCAAATCGGCTCGCTTTCGTCGGCACGATAGCGAAAAGCTGGGATTTTGCGTCAAAATGGCTTTGTGAAAACGGCTATGTCCGCACCGGCGGCTACGAGTTCGAATGTTATGTCGAGGCGAGCCGGGTCTTCTCCGAGCGGATATTCATTCCGGTCAAAAAATCAGCTCCGGCTATTCCGGGCTGAACCATATATCGAAAGGAAAGAATCGCCATGAAAAAACTGAACGTCAGCTTCGCGGGAACAGCCGATCCGACCGGGTATCTGTTCTCCTTTGCAAAATGCCTGTCCGCGGCGCTGCGCTGCGGGGAATATGAGGAGTATGCCGACGATATTATCGCGTCGAGCGGCTTTGCGTTCCGGATGTGGGTCGCGCCCGACCTCTGCCCGAGCGGCACGAGCATCTGGGAATTTGCCGGTCAGAAGCGCTGGGTCGAGAACGGCGGGCTCGTATGCGGCTATGCCGAGCGGCTCTGGGGTCAGGACGGCGTCGAAGCCGAGCGCCGCGCCGAGGCTCTTGATCTGATACGCAGGTCGATCGACAATGGAATCGCCGCCGTCGCGTGGGATCTGAGCGGCTGCGAGTGGGGACTCGCCACCGGATACGACGACGAGACGAACACGCTCACGACGCTGAAAATCAGCGGCAGGGAGGACAGCCTGCCATATGAAAAGCTCGGGAAGCTCGACATCCCGATACTGTCGGTGCTGACTGTCACCGGAAAAGCTCCGAAGCCGGCAGAAAGGCTCGTCGCCGACACAAAAGCGCTCGCCAAGGAGCATCTTACCGGCAGAGAGTGGTGCGACAATCCGAAAGGGCTCGCGGCTTACGACACGCTGATCGGCTTTGTGAGGGAGAAGCTCAGCTCCGACAGCGCGTGGAATTTAGAGTATTACCTCGGAACCTACGCGGCGCTGAAGCTCTACGCGCTGAGATTTTTTGAAAAATACGGCGAGGAAAAGCTCGTGCGGCTCTATGCGGATGTCTGCGAGGGCTGGCAGAGCGCGTTCGATATTCTGAAGTCGGAGGATATCGCGGCTCCCGACACGAAAAATAAGCTGATCGAAGCGCTCTGCAGAGCGCAGTCGGCAGAGCGGACGGCTGTCGGTCTGATGTGAAAAATATTTCTAAAGGGTATTGCAAAATCAGAAAATGTATGATATAATGTTATTGATATAATATTTATGCTTTTTCTGGTATAGCGGCTGCGCGTGTATAAATTATCCCCGGGGCGTCGCTCCGGGGACAGCTTTATATAAGGAATACAGCGCGCGGTGGGTCAGATCACAAACGGAGGCACAGTTCTTAATGGGCGATGGTAAACAGGTAAAAAACAAAAGCGGGATCGGCAAGGAAGCCGTCAGAAAGTCAAAACCGGTGGGAGCGGATGGCCATCGCGCCAGAATGCTCGAGCGCTTTGAAAAGAGCGGAGCCGACGGTATGGACGACAGACAGCTTCTGGAGATCCTGCTTTTTTACGCGCTGCCGAGAGTTGATACAAGAGATCAGTCGGTAAGGCTCATCGAGACCTTTGGCTCGCTCGACGGAGTGCTTAACGCTTCAAGGGATGAGCTTACCGGAATAAAGGGCATCGGCCCGAGAGCTGCGGCGCTGCTTAAGCTCGTTAACCAGATAAGCCTTTTGCGGATGACTCCGGCGATCAGCCGCTCAAAGTCCTATCCGAGCGAGGAGGATATCGGCGCGCTCTTTGTCGGCAGCATATCCGATATCTCCGAGGAGCGGGTCATGCTCGCCGCCTTTGACGGGAAAAAGCGCCTGATAACGCTTTATAAGTCGCCGAGCGGCTCTCACGGAAGCTGTTCGATCTCTATCCGCACGATCACCGATTTCATCGCGCAGACGCGAGCCAGCTACCTCGCCGTCGCGCACAATCATCCGAACGGAGACCTTATCGCGTCGGTCGAGGACCGGGAGTTCACCGCGATCCTTGAAAAGCTGATCCCCAAGCTCGACGCCGGTTTTCTCGGTCACTACATAGTGAACAGCGGCGATTTCATAAAAATCTGGGTCTGACGCGAATTTTTAAAAAAATCCCTTGAAAATCCATAGGAATTATGGTATAATATCATTATCTGCAATGAAAAATAACAGGATGTGATAAGTATGAAAATTTCCACCAAGGGACGATATGCGCTCCGGATGATGATAGACCTCGCCGAGCATCAGGATGGCTACATCTCGCTCAAGGACATCGCCGAGCGACAGGGCATTTCGAAAAAATATCTCGAGCAGATAGTGACGATGCTAAATAAATCCGATTTTCTTCAGGTCAACCGCGGCTTTCAGGGCGGCTATAAGCTGGCTTTTCCGCCTGAAAGATACACGGTGGGCGATATCCTCCGCGTCACGGAGGGGAGCCTCGCGCCGGTCGCCTGTCTCGACGGAGACCCGTCCGAGTGTACGAGAAGCTCGTTCTGCGTGACTCTGCCGATCTGGAAAGGGCTTGAGCGGGTGATAAACGAGTATCTCGACGGCATTACGCTGAAGGACATCCTCGACTCCGAGAGAGAGGGCTACGACTACAGCATCTGAAAGTTGGGCTTTGAGAATTTCATAAAAAAATCCTCCGCATGAGCGAGTCTGCGGAGGATTTTTGGGTCAGACAATATAAGGCAATACCGAGCCGCTTTTTTCAAAGCTCAAGCTCGGAGAATACCTCGATCCCCCGAGACCTGAGCAGAGCCGCGGTGATCCCGTCGCCGTCTGTCAGCACGCCGGAAAAGCTGCCGTCGTAGATCCTGCCCGAGCCGCAGGACGGGCTTTTCGCCTTGAGCAGCGCCGAGCCGGCTCCGAGCGCTTTTGCGAGCTTCAGCGTCTCGTCCGCGCCGCGCGAATATTCGACGGTCAGGTCTGCGCCGTCCGAGCGGAAAGCCCTGCCGTCCTTGAGCTCGCATGGAAGCCGCGGAGTCGGAAGCCCGCCCAGCTGCTCGGGACAGACCGGAATGAGCTGATACCTCTCCCGCAGAGCCGCGAGCTTTTCGGGCGGCAGAGGCTTTGACTCGCCGTCATAGCGGCAGGCGGCTCCGAGCAGGCAGGCTGAGACGAGCAGCGGCTTCTTCTCACCGGAAAAGTGCAGCTCGCTTGAAAGCAGCTCGCCTGTCCCCGAATAGCTGAGCTTCAGCGAGAAGAACCGAGCGTCGGTCTCGAGCAGGCGCAGAAAGATCCTGTCGCCCTCCCAGATCGGAAGCGAATATACATCGGCGATCGGGAGCCACTCGAGCACGCCCTCATCGCATTCGCCCGGTTCGCCGGAGAACTCCGTGACCTTGAAAAGGTGCATCTGCTCGGTCTCAAATTCGGGCGAGCAGAATGTGACTATCCCGCGATAGGAGCAGTCCTCGGGTCTCACCTCGAGAGAGGTTTCCTCCCGGATCTCGCGGACGGCGCAGTCAAAGGGGCTCTCGCCCGGCTCAAAATGCCCGCCGATGCCGATCCATTTGTCGTGATTTTCGTCGTTTGACTTTTTGACGCGGTGTAGCATCAGATACCGTCCGCCGCGCTCGATGTAGCATAAGGTCGTGTTTTTCATTTTGTCCTCAATATTTTAGTCATTGGCTTTCGTCAGCCCGTAGGGCTGATAGGGAGAGTCGTTTACAAGCTCGCAGCCGCGCCAAACGCCTCCGTCGGCGAGAGTATACGCGACCAGATAGGATTTTATCAGTCGATTGCAGTCGGCGTAGAACTGGATTCCGACCTGAGTCTCGCCGTCAGCCTTTTTAACAAAGGCTACGTCTCCGAACCAGCCGCCGCCGATTCCGCCTGCAAAGACGAATTTCTTTCCGTCCTGCTCGCAGATGAGACCGTCAATTCCCAGCGCGTCAAAATCGGTGCAGCCGAATTTTTCCTCGGCAAGGCGCTTGTATTCGTCGAGCGGCAGAGAGCCGTTTCCGTAATAGTTGCAGAGATAGTTGTTCATTCCGGGATAGGTCGTGCTCTTTCCGAATTCCGGACAGTTCCAGATAAAGCTGCCTGAGATAAAAGCGTAGACCATCCTGACCTCCTCGTACTGCTCGTATTCCGGCGGATATTTTGAATCTTCGCCGAAATCGGTCATCAGGCAGTCGACTATATCGCGCACCCGCTTGTGATATTTTCCGGCGGGCAGAGTGTCAAGCCCGGATTCCGCGACGGTGAAGTCAAAGGTCATATCAAAATTCTCGCGAGTGTCGGTGTAGGTCAGCGTGAATTCGCTGATTTTGACCGTATTGTACTCGGGGATCACGCTCTTGCCGCTGAGCAGATTGTAGAAGAACCCGTAGGCGTTCTCCGAGATGCGTCCGCAGTCGACCGCCGCTCGGATCCCGGCAAGGGTCGTCGCGGTCTGAGCTGTGCCGTCGGACGCCGGATATTCGCTGCGCTTTGGATATTTGATCCTCAGCTGCACGATCTTACCGCTTGGGGACTGACGATAGAGCTCGCGCCACTCGTTCCAGAGCCGGCCGGATTCGTCGGGATCGTCAGAGTCGGGGAGCTGGATCGAATCGGAATAGACGATCGCGGTGAATTTCAGCCCGTTTTTGAAATAGCTGACCTCAGCCGTGCCGTTTTCGACGCTGAAATTGGCGCAGCTCCATTCGATATCGACATTTTCGACCATATCTCCGACCCTGACGCCGAAAAGCTCGCTGTCGTTTTCATCGGTGACGATCAGCTCGTAGGGTATCAGCCCGCTGTCGAGCGGATCATTCATTTCCCATCCGTAAAATACAGCCAGAACGCCGTTCAGCTTATCAATAGAGTAGACCGGCTGACCCGGACCGTGCTCCGAATACTGCAGAGTCATATCGCCGTATTCTGCCTTGATATCGCCGACCTTTTCGGAAAGCAGGCTTATCAGCTCCGATTCCTCCTCGGAGTATTCAGCCATAGCGTCGGTCTGACCGCCGGTACCGCTTTTTGGAGCGTCCTCGCAGGAGAACACGGCTCCCGAAAGCAGGCAGAGTATCAGCGCCGACGCGATCACGATCACGCCTTTGTTTTTCTTCGAGCTGTCCATAATATTTACAAACCTCTCTTTCACCGCAGAGCGCTGCGGATTAAAATGCGTCGTCAGCGGAAGATCCTTTTGCCGACAGCTTTTCAGTATGCCGATCAGCATATTTCCATAGGAGCGCCGAGCCTCGCCGTCCGTTCCGGAGAGTATCTCCTCGTCGCAGGACAGCTCCATCGCGTCTCCGCAGCGCCGAGCGGCGATCCGGACGAGCGGATTGAACCAGTGCAGCGACTCCGCGAGAGTACAGGCGAGCTTCAGCCAGAGATCGTGACGATGGTAATGGGTCAGCTCGTGGGAGAGTATTCCCAGAAGCGAGCTGTCGCTCAGTCTGAGATCGGGAAGCAATATCATCGGCTTCAGAATTCCGCAGAGCATCGGACTCTGCACGCCGTCGCTGATATACAGCTCCGGCATACGCTTCAGCTTCATCTGCATGCCGAGCCGCTCATAAATCGCTCTGACCTCTCCCGACGCGCCGGTCATCCGCCGTTTCAGCCTGCCGAGCGAGACTGAGCAGCCAAGCAGCCGGACGCTGAAGCTGCCCGCGGCTATTGTGAGCCAGCAGACAAAAATTATCCTACCCGGCCCGAAAAACTCCCGCTCCGTGACTGTGCCGCCGCCCGCACCGTCTGTTGAGAGGGGCTGCTCCGGAGCGCCGTCTGTCTGCGGGACTGTTTCAGGCTCGGAAAAAGCGAGGATCGGAGCAGGCTCTGATGCAGACGGCAGGCTCTGCGGCTCGACAGTCCTCACCGCGTCCGGAACCGGAAAGCTTATAAGCGACGGCAGTATCCCGACGCTGAACGGTATGCAGAGCCGCAGGATTATCGCTGCCCAGACGATATGACGGCACTTTGCCGTATATCTCCGTCCCGTCAGCCGGAAGATCAGCATCGCGAGCAGTATCACCGCTGACATCGTCAGCGAAAGCCCGCCAAGGGTCATCATAAAATCGCTCATTTTGACCTAACCTTTCGTATTATTGTCAGACTGTAACTTTCCACGGCGGTTGACGATCTCGGAGATCTCCTCAAGGTCGGCGTCGGTTATCTTTCCCGCGTCGACGAGATTGGCGATAAGCCCCTGCCAGCTTCCGTGGAACAGCTTGGAGATGAAGCTCTCGGAAGCCGCCGAGCAGTATTCCTCCTCGCTGACCAGCGGCGCCGCCAGCTTATAAGGCACCGGCGCGTCGACCGTCTCGACTCTGACATAGCCCTTTGACGCGAGCCGGTCGAGCAGAATATGCACCGCGGGCTTGGTGCAGGGACGCTTTTCCTGAAGCTCGCGGTGGATGTCCGACACCAGCGAGGGCTTTCCCCGGCGCCAGAGTATCAGCATGATGTCGAGCTCTGCGTCCGGGAGCTGACTGTGATTTGTTTTTTCCATATCGGAACCTCCCTATAATTAACAACTGTTTAACAGGTTTAACAACTGTTTATAGTATAGCACAGCCGAGCGGTTTTGTCAATAGCTTTTCAAAAAATATTTTTCAGTATTACTATAATATGCCAGAATCAGAGCGCCGATACGGTCATGACACAGCCTCCGGAGAGGAAAAGCGTCATTTTCTGAGTATCTTCTCCATCGGCTTGCCCTTTGCAAGCTCGTCGACCAGCTTGTCGAGATATCGCATCTCGCGCATCAGGGGCTCGCTTATTGTCTCGACCCGGACGCCGCAGACCGAGCCGGTTATCAGCGTTCGTTTCGGATTCAGAGCCGGAGCGTTCCGGAAAAAATCTCCGTAGGTGAGCTCGGTCAGCAGAAATTCCTCGATCTGATCCGGCGCGTATCCGGTCAGCCACGAGGTGAGCTCGTTCACCTCGTCCCGGGTACGGAGCTTTTTCTCCGCCTTTGTGATCAGCAGCGGGTAGACCTTTGAGAATTTCATATTGTAGACTTTTTCGTTTTCCATAGCTTATTCCATTCCTTTTTGAAAATTCTGATCCGGTTCTTTCCGGAGAATAGAGTTCATTGCTGTCTTACGGCAATATTATACCATAGCCGTCTTACAAAAGCAAGTCCCGCTGGCGATTATCATCTGCGTTTTTTCCATGTTTACATTCGATTTTTCTATAGCAAAATTCCGAAAAAAATGTATGGTCAATATATAAAACGCTGCATATATTTAATGAAAGAATTTATCGAAGCGATAATTTTGCTCTTGACACGATGGAATAAATATGGTATAATTATTACGCAGCTTGATGTGTATATCAGTATCCGACGGCGAGAGATGATGTGACCGAATTATGCGTCGCTCCGTCAGCCCGGAGACATAAGCTCCTTCCGCGCGATCCGGCGGAGAGCGGAGCAAAGGTCTGAAAAACTCAGAACCGGAAACTACTGCGAAAGGTATGGACATAAAAATGGTTTTTGCGGAAAAACTAAAGGAAGCACGAAAAAAAGCCGGACTGACTCAGCGCGAGCTCGCCGAGCAGACCGGGATCTCCTGCCGCGCGATTCAGACATGGGAGGCAGGTACTCCGCCGAAAAGCCTTGAATCGGTGCGAAAGGTCGCGCAGACGCTCGGGACTACCTCGGAGGCGCTGCTCAGCGAGACTGATCAGTAAATAGTCGAAGCCGCTGAAAAGGGCGGAGCGGCAGCCGCGCGGGATGTGGACGCTCTGGTGAACGAGGTGATCGGTCTTTTCGCCGGAGGAGAGATCGACGAGGAGGAAAAGGATGGGATCATGGCGGCGCTCAACGAGGCGTACTGGATCGCCAAGCGGAAAAATCAGAAATACACGCCGAAAAAATATCGCGGGGAAAACGAGTGATGGAGACAAACGAAAGCATCACCAATCTCGCCATGCAGCTTCAAAGGCGCTTTGATACCCGCAACCCGTTCCGGATAGCCGAGCGCTTGGGGATCGACGTGATCTATACCGATCAGCTCAAACGGCTCAAGGGGATGTACCGGGTCATAAAGCGGAACCGGTTCATAATCCTCAACAGCAAAAACAGCGAGCGGATGAGCCGTATCGTCTGCGCCCATGAGCTCGGACACGATCAGCTGCACCGCAGATTCGCCGGCGAGCAGGCGCTTCAGGAGTTCGAGCTCTACGATATGTCCACCCGACGGGAATACGAGGCTAACATCTTTGCGGCGGGTCTGCTGCTCGACACAGACGAGCTGCTCGAAATGATAGCGGACGGGTACGACACTCTGCAGATCGCGTCGGCGACCGAGACGGATATCAATCTCGTCGCGCTCAGAGTCAACTGTCTGATACAGGATGGCTATCGTCTGCGCTCACAGGAGCACAACAATAAATTTTTGAAGTAGGAGCAACGCCATGTGCGGAAGATACACCGGATACGTCGACGACTGCGAGGAGCTCAAGACCATCTACACCAAGGCGCGGATCGCCTATCCGCGGACTGACTTTGCCGTTGGGGAGATATTCCCGACGAATACCGTTCCGCTGCTCACCGGGATCGGAGGAGAGCTGCGTCCGTTCGCGGCGTCATGGGGATTTCCCGGCGTCGGCGGAAAGGGCGTGATCATCAACGCCCGGGCTGAGACCGCCGCCAAGAAGCCTATGTTCGCCGAGAGCTTTGCAAAGCGCAGGTGCATAGTTCCCGCAACCGGCTATTATGAGTGGACAAAGGACAAGACGCGATATCTGTTTCAAACGCCCGGGCGCGGGATCATCTATCTCGGCGCGCTCTGGCGGCGATGCGAGGACGGCGTTCGGTTCGTGATACTCACCGTCCCGGCAAATCGGACTGCGGCGACGGTACATGATCGTATGCCGGTGGTGCTCGATTCCGATTCCCTGACGGCGTGGAGCGTCGATCTGAGCTATGCTCTCGGCTATGTGAACCGAGCGATGCCCGAGCTCGTCGGGACCGAGGCGTGATGGATATAAGACGCTGATGGATCTGGCTCAAAAAACGAATAAATAAAAAAACTCACCGCCTCAGAGCGGTGAATTTTTGTCTCTTTTTCATTTCAGAGCAATTGATAAGCTGAGCGTTCGACAATGTGATCAAAAAGTATTAACCGAGCAATAAATTCCCATTCATATTTGAAACGCCGCCGCAAATAATACTACCAGAGCCGGGCGGAAACGTCAAGGCTCACTTAATAAAGATCCGTTTCCGTCCGGCAGTCGGGCTCAAGTCTGAGTGGCGAACGAATCGGGTCGATAATATAGATATTTCAAAGCGAAGGAGAAAAATCATGTCTACCAACAAGATCGTAGTCCCCGAAGCAAAGGCTGCTCTCGAGCAGTTCAAGATGGAGGCCGCAAACGAGGTCGGTGTTAACCTCAAGCAGGGCTACAACGGCGAACTCACCTCCCGTCAGGCAGGTTCGGTCGGCGGTCAGATGGTCAAGAAGATGACTACCGAACGAACCGCGAGCTTCACACGAGCCGATCGGACGGCGGTAGGACATCTGGCGGTGGTCAGGTACATAGCCGGAATCGGAATTTAAGGCAGCTCCGGAACGCCGGTGATGTTTTGCTTCGACGCCTGGAGCGATTCTCAGCCGAGCACCCGGTATTCATTTATTCATGAATTTTTCCGCTTGCTTTTATTCAGCCTTTTTCTGTATTCAGACGGCGGGCAGCCGAAACCCATCATGAAATGACGATAAAAATCCGACGTCGAGCCAAAGCCGGACATGATCGCTACATCCGTAATGCTCATGTTTCCGCGAAGAAGCTGCAAAGCGACCTTGAGGCGGAATTTTTTGAGAAACTCCATCGGAGTGATGCCGTATTCTTTCCGGAATTTCTTGATAAACCAGCTCCGGCAGAGTCCGCACTCAGCCGCAAGGTCGTCGACTGTCAGAGGCTCGGTATATGAGAGCATGATCCGCTGCATAGCCGGTGAGAGCTGCCCGTCACTTGGCGGCTCGGGAAGCGGCTCCTCGTCAGGGAGCCGCTTCAGGAACAGAGCGTACCAAAGCGCGGACTCGGCGACATCTCTCGTTTCTATCATGGAACGCAGTATGTCCCGGGTTTTTTCGTCGCGAATGACCGACGGGTAGCTTTTCGGCAGACGCTTTGTGACGCTTTTCTGTATGCCGCAGCTTTCGAGCAGCTGCTCCTCATCGAAATATATGAACTCACATCGGCAGCCCTTTTCAACCTCACGTGAATAATGATGCACTCCGGGAGGAACTATCATAACATCGCCCGGACGTATAGCCGTCACGCTGTCTCCGACCACCCAGAGACTCGAGCCGCATCGGCACATTCCCACCTCGCATACGTTGTGATAATGGAGAAAGTTGATCTCACCGTCTGGAATACCGACCGTTTCGGGATCGCGCATGATGACTTGCCCATCGAGATTTACATATGACTCAGGAAAAGAGCATATTTGCAAGATATTCACTCCTTATTGCATTGCAATCCTCTAAATCTTTTGCTATAATTATATCATAAGAATTCTTATTATGCAAGAGCCTGACGTATATTTCCGACCTATGATTTATAAAAAACAGATAAGGAGCAGCAAAATGAAACGATTGATCTCTACGCTTATTCTTGTTTCCATGTTATCGGGGCTTGCGTCCTGCGGCGGAGAGCAGGGCAATGCCGACACCTCGGCGCAGACCTCGGCTCCGACCGATGTGACAGATGATGCCGGAACCTCGGAATTGTCGGTACGCGAAAATCTTCCCGACAAGGATTACGGCGGATATGATTTCCGGGTTCTCATGCGCTGTACTCCCATATGGACCGATGAAATGTTCATTGAAGAAGCGACCGGCGACGTCGTTGACGACGCTGTTTTCAACCGCAATCAAGCCGTATCCGAGCGCTTCGGCGTGAACTTCAAATTGATCGAAAGCTCGCACGCAAATCATGAGATAGATGGTGTAAACGCTATCCTCGCCGGAGACGACGCATACGATCTCATAGCCGCACACGGTCACGCGGCGTTTACCTATGCAAGAAAGGGACTGCTTCTCGACTGGAAGACCCAGCTTCCCTATGTCGATTTAGACAAACCGTGGTGGGATCAGAACGCCCGCGACAGCTTTGAGATCAATAACAAGCTGTTTGTTATGACCGGAGACCTCAGTTATAACGCGCTCGCGTATTCCGATTGTATGTTCTTCAATAAGAATCTGTTTGATAAGTATAACGAGGAATATCCCTATCAGAAGGTTCTCGACGGCGAGTGGACCTTCGATGAGTTCTCGCGGCTTGCAAAGATCTGCTCCGAGGATCTCAACGGCGACGGCAAGCTGGATCCCGAGGACGATCTCTACGGTTATGCAACCTATGAGTGGGTCGGACCGATACAGGTTCTGTATTCCGGCGGCGGTCGTGTTATGACTAAGAACGCTGACGGCGGTCTTATGCTCTGTTATAACACAGAACGCAATATTGACATATATGATAAATTCTTTAATCTGCTCAGAGAAGATAGCTGTTATATCGAGGAGAGCCGTGACGATTATCAGAGCCTTCGCCGGACGATGTTCTCCGAGGGACGCGCTCTGATGATTGACGGCAATCTGAACGAGACGTCATATATGCGCGATATGAAGGACGACTTCGGAATCGTTCCGTGGCCAAAATTCGACTCCTCCTGTGAAGGCTACGCGGCGAGTGTAGACGCCGGGGAAAATATGTACATTGTTCCGATAACCGCATCCGATCCTGAGCGCACCTCGATAATCCTCGAGGCTCTCAGCGCCGAGGGCTACAGAACGGTCATTCCCGCCTATTATGAGATAGCTCTGCAAAAGAAATATACACGCGATGATATTTCGGTTAAGATGATAGATATCATCAAGAAAAGCAGAGTTTTCGATATCGGGTATTATTTCGGCGAGCTTGGAAATTTATGCTTCGCGGGAAGATCGCTGTATGATTA
>CACXED010000022.1 GCA_902766575.1 uncultured Ruminococcus sp.
CCAGAGCTTTGAGAGCGCTTCGATCCGGTCGCGGTACTTAGCCGCCGCTTCGAACATCAGATTGTCCGAGGCGTACTCCATCCGTTCTCTGAGCGAGCGCTCGCACTCCCGAAAAGAGCCACGCAGGAAAGGCACGACCTCCTTGAAGATCGCGCGGTACTCCTCCGGGCTGACCTCTCCGGTGCAGGGCGCGCAGCAGATGCCGATATGCCGGTTCAGACAGGGACGCTCCTTGCCGATATCCCGCGGGAACTCGCGATTGCAGGAGGCGATGCCGAAGGTCTTCTGCACCGTTCCGAGTATCGAGTAGACCGCCGCGGTGCTCGAATAGGGTCCGAAATACCTCGCGCCGTCCGAAAGCCTTTTGCGCGTGACCGTGATTTTCGGATACTGGTCGTTCAGCGTAATCTTTATATACGGGTAGGTTTTGGAATCCTTGAGGCGGATATTATATTTCGGCGTGTACTGCTTGATAAGGCAGTTTTCAAGCGACAGCGCTTCGATCTCGGTGTCGGTCAGGATATAGTCGAAGCGATAGACGTTGGATACCATCCGCCGCGTCTTTTCGTTGTGATGCGCCGACTCGTGGAAGTACTGCGAGACCCGGTTTTTAAGAGCGCGGGACTTGCCGACATAGATGACCCGATCGTTTTTGTCGCGCATGATATAGACGCCCGGGCGCAGCGGCAGACGGTTTGCCCTCTCAAGCAGCGCGGAGAGCCGATTCTCGGGCGAGAGCTGATTTTCTGGCATGAGTTTTACCTTTCGTTTAAGCTCCTTGCCGTCGGGCGGAGCCGTCGAAACAAAAGACGAGTCCCGGCAAGATTCTTCCGCGACCCGTCAAATATTCTCTGTTTGTCCGTCACTCGCCGAAGCCGGTGTCGATGAGCTCGGCAAGTCCGTCGAGAGCTGCCTTTTCGTCGTTTCCGTCGGCGATGAGAGTGATGGTCATGCCCTTGGTGATGCCGAGAGAGAGCACGCCGAGCAGACTCTTGGCGTTGACTCTGCGGTCTTCCTTCTCAACCCAGATAGAGCTCTGATAGGTATTAGCCTTCTGGATAAAGAAAGTTGCGGGTCTTGCGTGAAGTCCGACGTTATTCTGGATGGTTACGTTGCGTGAGGTCATTATAAATTCGCTCCTGTTCAATAAATTTTTTGAAGCATCCGCTGACTATGGTATCAGAACCGCCAGCCGAAAACCGAGAACCGCCCGACTTTATTGCTGTACGGCAGGCGGGATTCTTACCGCTATAATTATACTGATTATAGTATAGCAGATTTTTCGTTCAAAATCAATAGCTTTTTTGCATATATTTTATGCGTCCGGGAACTTTTTTATCTGCAATTCTGAAAATAACGCGGTCTCACGAGGATTTTTCCACTTTTTCAATAGCCGTAACAGTCGCCAGGACGTCGAGCTCGGAGCTCTGGAGCCTGACCGTCGAGCCGGGCGCGATGAAGTTTATCCCGGCGAGCAGAAAGCCCTCGTCGGTAAAGGTTCCGCTCCCGATCACGGTTCCGCGGACGTCGATGCGGTTGTTGGAGGAGTGAGTTTTTATAAGCTCGCCGTTGATGTTGGCAATAAACGCCTCGGCGGGCATGAACTGACGCGACTCCAGCTTTCCGAACTCACATTCAAGATTCTTGGCGGTAAAGACATCGTCGATCCTGAAATAATCCGCCGACGCCTCCTGCACGTCCTGAATGAGGAACGAGATCCGCGCCGCCTCGACATTTGACTGGTTGGTGACGCGCTCAACGACGCCCATACGCAGCGCGATTCCCACGACCGCTCCGAGTATGACGATTATAACAAGGAAATCTATGATGTTCAGCCTGAGCTTTTTTGCCGCGGGCTTGGTGTTCTCTGCCATTTATCTTACCTCCGTCTTTTTGAACCTTGTGCAGTAGCCGGTGCCTACAAAGTCGGGCGTGCGGATATACATCGTGGAGCCGACCGAGATCCGGTAGCCGCTGTCGATTATATACATCCCGTCGCTGTCGGTCTCCGCCGAAGCCTTGACGGTCAGCGAGATGTCGGAGTGCTCAGGATAATTGCAGTAGACGAGCGCGCCGTTTACAAGATCGGTTCCGGTAAAGGTAGCGGGCGACGTGCTGACGGCTATGACCTCGCCGAGCTGATATTTCGCCGCCGAGTCGACGAGCCTATCTCCCACCTTGATGTTGTCGGCGAATTCGTCTCTGACGGTGCGGAGCTCTACGACATATTCTATCTCAAACGTATTCGACTTCCTGCCGCCGACGCCCTTTGAGAGCACAAAGACGGCTGCCGCGGCGATCACCGCGAGTATCAGCAGGATTATCAGCGCGTCTACGACGTTGAATCTGCGTTTCTGTTTTGTGTTACCCATGCTTTTGACCATTCCTTTCGAATCGATCCGCAGCCTCTGGCGGATCATTCAGCCTTATATCAAATTATCCTGCGCGGTGTAGCGCAATACCTTACGCACCGCCGCGCTCAGTCCGAGCAGCAGCCAGAACATCAGGAATACGCGGTAGTTGTACCAGATATAGTCGGTCATGCCCTGCACCAGAACCGCCAGCAGTCCGCAGAACAGCGCCGCTCCGAGGAGCTTGGTGCCGCGCTTTTCGGTGGCGTGGAGGGTCAGACAGCTCTGCGCCCAGATGAACAGCAGCGCGATGAACACAATCAGCCCGAAAATGCCGAGCTCCACGGTTATCTGGAGATAGAGATTGTGCGAGTGAGGCGCCGTCTCGATTCCCGACAGCGCGTAGGCGGGATAGACCAGCTTGAAGGAATCGTTTCCGATCCCGATCCCGGTGACAAAGAAGTCGCGGAGCATCGACAGCACGCCTTTCCAGATATACACCCGGTAGGAGGTCGAGCTGTCCCCGAGATTTCCGATACTGAGGAATCTCTGGGTTATGCTCTCGGGCAGCACGAAGGGCAGGAACGGCACCGCTAAAAGGCAGAACAGCATCGCCGCCAGCGTTTTCCTTGAGTACATCAGCATGAAGATGATCACTCCGAACATGAATCCGAGCCATGCTCCCCGCGACCAGGTGTAGATGAGACATCCGACGGCGCAGACTCCGCAGAATGCAGTCAGGAGCCGCGTCCTCGACGATTTTGTGATGATGAAAGCGGCGAGTATCAGCGGCAGGATCATTATCAGATACTCGGCGAGGACGTTCGGGTTCTCAAAGGTCGAGACCACCCTGCCCTTGATCGAGCTGAACATATCCACGTCCTGCCATGTGGTGTCGCCGACTCCGAAGAAGTTCTGGAAAAGTCCGTACACCGACACCAGCGTGCAGGAGGCGATCACTCCGATCACGCATCTCGCGAGCCATTCCCTTGAGCGTATCAGATTCACGACGAGGAAGTAGCCGAGCATGAACGAGACGTAGACGAGCATCGGCTTCAGGCTCGCTCCCGAGACCGCGACCACTCCGCCGAAGAACATCAGTATCATAAACGCGAGCACCGTCCAGTCGAGCAGATCGAATTTTATCGACCTCTTGCCGCACATCACCTTGAGAAGCAGGCAGAGCGACGTATAGAGCACCGCGGCTACCAGTCCCATCGTCGGCGCAAAGGGCAGCAGCGTGATTATCGCAAGCACTCCGAACTCGGGGCTTATCAGCACCAGCGTCGCGACGATCACCGCTCCGATGGCTGCAAGCAGCAGCGCCGGACTCACGAAATAGGACGCGCAGCCGAACGCCAGTCCCGCGATGAACGCGACGTTGAATCTTCCCTCGCTCTCGCCGACATTCTCAAGGCTCTCGCGGCGTATGCCGACGATGTGAAAGAGGAAGAAGCAGGACAGCGAGCTTCCGAGCAGCGCCTCGGCCAGCGTGCATCTTGCCGAGATAAGTCCGACCGACGCTATGACCATCAGCACCAGCGTCGCGATCAGCCCGATATCGGCAGGCTCCGCTCCGCGCTCGACAAAGAACGCCCGGAACACATATACAAGCGCTCCGTACAGCGCAAAGGAGAACAGGAACAGTCCAAAGACCCTCACCTGACAGGAGAGCAGCCTTGAGCTCAGCTTTCTCAGCCATGAGAGGAAGAAGCTCTCCTCAAAGCTCTTTGCGATCTTCTGCTTTGCCGGGTGGAGCACTCTTGCCCCGATCCCGAGTCCTCCGAGATAACCGGCGGCAGCGCTTTCGGAAACGGCTGCCGACTCCCGGTCATAGGCGGTGAAGATCCAGCCGAAGAAGCCGCTCTCGAGCTTTTTGTAGATCGCCGTCGCGAGCTTCACAAGGAACGTGATTATCACCGACGACGCGAAAAGCTCCTTTATCGACGGCGGCTTTTGCTTGATTCTGTTCAAATTATATCATACCTCCCGTAAGCGCTCATGAAACAGGCTTCACGAGCTTTGAGTAGACAAGATAGACAGCAGCGGCGGGCAGGAAGGCTGCCGCCGCCTTTCCGACGTTAACGAGGAACGAAGCCTCAAATGGGCTGCTGTGGAGCAGGAGCTTCATCCCGGCGCAGACCGCGAACACCAGCGCTCCGCCGAGCAGCAGCTTCAGGACGGCGAAAAGCAGCGAGCGGTCGAGCAGTCCGGGTATCCGCTTTGCCGCGAAGATCAGCAGGACTATCGCCGAGGCTGCCTGTCCGGCGGCGTTGGCAAGCCCGACCGCGCTTATCCCGAGCCCCGAGCCGAGCCCCGCTCCGACGAGCAGTCCTCCGACCGCGGCGTTTGCGGCTATTCCGCAGAGCGCGGCGAGCATCGGGATCTTCACCTCGTTTTTCGAATAGAAAACCCGCGAGAAAAGCTCGGTCACGCCAAAGAACGGCATCGCCGCGATTATCGGTATCAGCGCAGCGGTCGTGTTCGCAGCGTCCTCGGGAGTGAATTTCCCGCGCAGATAGAGTATCGAGACTCCCTCTCCGGCAAGCACCAGAGCCGCCGACATTATCGGCACGATGATGAACAGCGCCGATTTCAGCCCGTCCCTGACCGTCGACGCGAACTCCTCCGAGTTCCCCTCAGCCGACAGCCGCGAGATCTTGGGAAAGGTGTAGTTGCATATGCTGTAGGTCAGCGTTCCGGCGATGATGATGTAGATATTGTTCGCGTAGTCAAAATCGGTGGTCGCTCCCGCAACGCCCGTCCGCGCGGCGAAGAATTGACCGAGCAGCGTTCCCGCCGGAGCTAGCCACGAGCCGATCATGATCGGCGGAGCCATTCTGAGCGCCTTTTTCAGCGCCGGATTTTTGAAGTCGAGGCTCAGCCTCAGCGAAAAGCCGCTCCGCTTCAGCGGGATCATCAGCGTCAGCAGCTGAACGAGCCACGAGAGCGTGTAAGCGAGCGCAAGCCCGTAAATGCTCCGGTCTCCTAGCGAACGGTCGATGCAGAGCAGATAGACCACGACTCCGGCGTTCGAGATCGCGCTGATCATCGCCGGAGCGATGAACGAGCCGCGCGACTGCAGAACTCCGACGAGCGTATACGCCGATCCGGTGAAGATCACCAGCGGGAACATTATCCTCGTCAGCGTCACGGCAAGCGCGAGCGCGTTCCCGTCGAGATTAGGCGCAATCAGCGTTAAGAGCGGTTTTGCGAATATCATGCCGAGCAGCGCAAGCGCTCCGCAGGCGGCGATTATAAAGGTCAGGAAAACCGCCGCGAAGGAATCGGCTTCTCTTTTCCGGTCGTCGGAGGGCTCGTCTCTCCCGGCAAAGGAGTTATAGACTGGTATAAAGCAGCCGAGCACCGCCGCGGCAAGCAGCAGGTCGAAAAAGGTCAGCGGCAGCTTTGA
>CACXED010000023.1 GCA_902766575.1 uncultured Ruminococcus sp.
AGCTCATGACCGCCGAGCGCGATGAGTATGTCCGGATCGACCTCCCAGATATATTTCTTCAACAGCTCCATCGAGCCCTCGGAGAGATAATCGAGCGTGTCTCCGGTGATTATTGTCCTGTCGAAATATTTCGAGAGCGGTATGGTGCGTTTCACAGATCTGACGCTGTCCGCGTTCGCATTCCATTTGCGGCAGACGACAGTTTCGGCAAGCTCCTCGTCCTTAAGGTCGTTTTCGTTGCAGTAATTGAAATGGATATCGGTTATCTGGAGAATCTCGACCGGCTCGCCGCCTTTGTTTGAATCGAGCGTGAAGCTGCGGAAGAACACGCCCGATTCCTTAAAGCGCCGGATACAGGTGTTCTCATTATCCGCCGAGCCGACGATAATTTCAGACGGCTGCGAAAAGAGCTTTTCCGTTTCCGAGTGCTTCATTACTCGCCGATCAGCTTCTTGAAGCGACCGTAAGCGTCGTCCCAGAGCGCCTTGTCGGTCCTTGGCTCATAGCACTTGACCTCAAAGGAGTTGCGGACGACCTCGCGCGCCTCGGTGAGATCCTTGATCGCTCCGGCGGAGATCATCTGAACCGCAAGGTTTCCGATAGCCGTAGCCTCGACCGGACCCGCGTAGACAGGACGCTCGCAGGCGTCGGCGCAGAGCTGGCAGAGCGGAGCTTCCTTGGTTCCGCCGCCGACGATATTGATGAACGGAATACGCTTGCCCTTCATGTCGTCGATAGCCTCGACCGCCCATCTGTAGCGCAGCGCCAGAGAATCGAAGATAGCGCGGACGATCTCGCCCTCGTTCTCGGGGATATGCTGACCCGTCTTTTCGCAGTACTCGCGGATAGCCTTGGGCAGGTTGCCCGGACCCGCAAACGCCGGATCGTCGGGATTGATTATGCACTGGCAGGGCTTGGAAGCCATAGCCGCGTTCGAGAGCTCGTCGAAGCTGAACACCTTGCCCTCGCGTTTCCACTGACGGCGCGACTCCTGCTCGATCCAGAGACCCATGATGTTCTTGAGGAAGCGTATCGAGCCGCCGAAGCCGCCCTCGTTCGTGAAATTATACTTGAAGGACTTGTCGGTAATGATCGGGCTCATCGTCTCTGTTCCCATCAGCGACCAGGTTCCCGACGAGATGAAGATGAAGTCCTGACCCTTGACCGCCGGGACTGCGACGACTGCCGACGCGGTGTCGTGGGACGCGACGTTTACGACCTTGGCTCTGATGTCGCCGAGCTCCTCGACCAGCTCGGGGAGCAGCGGTCCGACGACCGTTCCGGGCTTTACGAGCGGCGCGAACCAATGCTCGGGAAGTCTGAACGCGTCGATTATCTCCTTCGACCACTCTCCGGTGCGCGCGTCGAGCAGAGCTCCGGTCGAAGCTATCGTGTATTCGCTCTGCATCTTTCCGGTGAGGAAGTAGTTTAAGAGATCGGGGATGTGGAGCATCCTGTCCGCGACTGCCGCGAGCTCGGGATTGTCGCGCACCTCGGCGGCGAGCTGCCATACCGTGTTGAAGTCGCAGAACTGGATTCCGGTGATGTCGTAGAGCTGCTTTTTCGGCATGAACTGCTCGGCGTAGTCCTGGATACCGACGGTGCGCTTGTCGCGGTAATGAACGGGGTTCTTTATGAGCTGACCGTTCTTGTCGAGCAGACCGTAGTCAACTCCCCAGGTGTCGATACCGATGGTCGCGATGTCGCGGTCGTCCGAGAGCGCGCACTTGTTTATCGCCTGCTTGATCTCGTAGAATATACGGAGTATATCCCACTGAAAGGTTCCCGCTACGGTCACGGGATCGCTCGGGAATCTGTGGTTCTCGGCGAGGGTGAGCTTTTCGCCGTCGAAGCTGCCGACGATACCGCGTCCGCTCGAAGCTCCGAGGTCGATGGCGAGCATTTTCAGATTTGCCATTGTTTTTCTCCTTTATTTATCTGCTGATTCCGATGCTCTGTTAAAAAAGCCCGAAATTCACATTTTTGATGATACGCCAAAAGTGCCGCCGTTTTACGGCAGCACTGTATTGGTTTTTATTTCGCGATAGCTTCAGCGACTACAGCCTTTATCGCGTCAACCGCGGCTCCGAACGCCTCTGCACTGGTGGCATAGGTGTTCGGCACGACGGTCTTAGCGTCGGTCTGGAGCGAGTCGAGACCCTTGAATACTCTGAGATGCGGCTCGACGGTGAGGAACAGCTTTCCGGAGCGCTTTTTGTTGAGATCGGCGATGATCTCGGGTATGCGTCCGACGCCCTTTCCGGCGGGAGCTATTGTGTGCTCCGAGGTCGCGTCCTTGATGTGCATATAGTAGATCCGGTCGCCGAGCAGCTCGTAGCCGTGAGGATAGGGCTCACAGCCGCACTCGATGAAGTTTGCCGGGTCGAAGATCAGCTTGATCTCTCCGCCGAACTCCTTCTGGATGTCGAGACAGGTCTCGGGCGAGTCGCCGTAGATGCCCTTCTCGTTCTCGTGGCAGAGGGTGACGCCCTCGGCCTTTGCGATATCGAGCATAGCCTTCATGCGGCGCATGACCTCGGGTCTCGCCTCCTCGCGGGAGACGCCCTCGGGCATATAGAAGCTGAATATGCGGATATTCTGCGTTCCGAGGAGCTTTGCCGCCCGTATGCAGTTTCTCAGCTTTTCGAGATGCGGCTCGAGCGGGTCGGAGGTCTTGATCTTGCCGATCGGCGAGCCTATCGACGAGACTCCGATTCCTGCGGCGTCGAGCTTTGCCCTGACCGACTTGAGCTCGTCCTCGGTGAGGTCGGCGATGTTCTTGCCGTCGACTCCGCGGATTTCGATATAGCCTACGCCGTTCTTTTTAAGTCCCTCGAGCTGCTCGTCGAAGTTAGGCGAGTACTCGTCGGCGAAAGCGCTTAGTACAAATTCTGCCATTTTCTGCTGTTATACCTTTCTCACTCGAAATACTGACCGTATCTCGAAGTGATGTTCTTATAGCTGATCGCGAGGCTCTCAAAGGGATCGGCGGGGACGATATCCTGCTCGACCATATG
>CACXED010000024.1 GCA_902766575.1 uncultured Ruminococcus sp.
CGCCTGCGCCGAGAAATTCTCAAAGCTCAACGTCTGCGCGACCCTCTCGGTCACGCCCTGCTGGTGCTACGGCAGCGAGACGATGGACCTCGACCCGCTGACCGTAAAGGCGGTCTGGGGCTTCAACGGCACCGAGCGTCCCGGCGCGGTCTATCTTGCGGCGGTCATGGCGGCTCACGCTCAGCGCGGTCTGCCCGCCTTCGCGATCTACGGTCACGACGTTCAGGACATGAACGACACGACTATCCCCGCCGACGTCGAGGAGAAGATTCTCCGCTTCGCACGCTGCGCAATCGCCGTCGGACTTATGCGCGGCAAGGCTTACTGCGGACTCGGAGCGGTCGCGATGGGCATCGCAGGCTCGTTTGAGGACCCCGATTTCATGCAGAAGTACCTCGGCATCCGCGCCGAGTGGGTCGACATGGTTGAAATTCTCCGCCGCATCGACCTCGGCATCTACGACCACGCCGAGTACGAAAAGGAGCTCGCGTGGATCAAGAAGAACTGCAAAAAGGGACTCGAGGTCAACACTCCCGAGCTTCGGAACACTCCCGAGCAGGACGAGCGCGAGTGGGAATTTATCGCCAAGATGACTATCATCGTCCGGGATATCATGCTCGGAAATCCCGTCCTCGCCGAGATGGGCTACGTCGAGGAATCGAACGGCAGAAACGCTATCTTCGGCGGCTTCCAGGGTCAGCGTCAGTGGACGGACTACAAGCCCAACGCCGACTTCACCGAGGCTATCCTCAACACGACCTTTGACTGGAACGGCAAGCGCCCGCCTTTCATCCTCGCAACCGAGAACGACAATCTCAACGGACTCGCAATGCTGCTGCTCAACCTCGTGACCAACCGTCCGGCGATCTTCTCGGACGTGCGCACCTACTGGTCGCCCGACGCGGTAAAGCGCGTCGCAGGATATGAAGTCAGCGGCAGAGCGGCGAACGGCTTCATGCACCTACTCAACTCGGGCGCGTCGGCTCTCGACGGAAACGGCGCTTCCAAGGACGAGAACGGCAACCCGGTCATGAAGGAGTGGTGGAACGTCACCGACGCCGACATGGAGGCTATGCTCGAAGCGACGAAGTGGGCTCCGGCAAACAAGGGCTACTTCAGAGGCGGCGGATTCTCGAGCCAGTACATCTCAAGAGGCGAGATGCCGGTAACTATGGTCAGAGTCAATCTCGTCGACAAGTTAGGCCCGGTCATTCAGATCGCCGAGGGCTATACCGTCGAGCTGCCCGACGAGGTAACTCACAAGCTGCTCGACCGCACCGATCCGACCTGGCCGTCGCTCTGGTTCGCTCCGAACCTCACCGGCGAGGGAGCCTTCACCGACGTCTACAGCGTCATGGCAAACTGGGGCGCAAATCACGGCGCGTCGGTTTACGGACACGTCGGAGCCGATATCATCACGCTCGCGTCGATGCTCAGAATCCCGGTCTCGATGCACAACGTCGCGCCCGAGAAGGTCTACCGTCCGCACGCATGGTCGGCTTTCGGAACGACCAACCTCGAGGACGCGGATTACCGCGCCTGCGCCGCTTACGGGCCGCTCTACAAATAACATTGAAGCTGAACGCCGGGTTTCCGGCGTTCAATTTTTTAGAATTTTGTCGGATTCATTCGCATTACAGGGAACAAAATCCCGTATATCTGCGTCTAAACAGGCATAAGCTTCTTTTGAAGGGAGGCCGCGACGGTGCGGATAAACAGCGGGCCTGATCGGCAAAATCCACTGATATCAGCGTTTTCTGACTTGAAAAAGCCTTTTAACAACAAAATCGCATTGCTGCTGACCGCTCTGCTCTGCACATTCATTTTGATTTCCTGCGAAGCCTCCGCGTTCGAAGCCGATCCGACCGCATCCGATCTGACCGTGACCGATTCGCCCGAAATTCCGGTCGAACCGGATGAAACCGAACCGATTGAATCTGAGCCGGAAACCACCGCTCCGGAGATCGAACCGGAGCCGTTAGAATCAGAATCGCTCGAAACCGAGACGATCGAAACCGAATCTGAACCCGCGGCAGCAGAGGTCAGCATTGCCGTATCGACCGGAAAGATCGCCTATCTGACCTTCGACGACGGGCCGGACAAAAACAACACCGGGCGCATACTCGATATTCTTGACGAATACGACGTAAAAGCCACCTTCTTCGTCGTCGGAACCCGCGCCGAGCGCTGTCCCGGGCAGCTCAAGGATATTGCAGAGCGAGGTCACGCCATCGGCTGTCATTCCTATGATCACGATTATTCCAGGCTTAAGACCGCCGACGGGCTCACCGCCGAGATATCCGACTGGGAATCGGCGGTAGAGGAAATCCTCGGAGAGCTTCCGCCGTCGAAGCTGTTCCGGTTCCCGGGCGGCTCGCCAATTAAGGATGAAAATAATCTGAAATCGGTTCTGGCGGAGCTGGGCTACAGCGGCTTCGACTGGAACTGTCTCAACAACGACTGTCTTGTCAAAAAATGCCCCGCCGATATGACCGAGGACGAGTGGCTGAAGCAGAGCTTCATCGACGCCTACAATTACGGCTCCAAGCTGAAAAACGCTCCGCTGATCATTCTGATGCACGAAACCTATTCGCAGACCGCCGATATGCTCGGCTGGGCGATTGAATTTCTGCAGAGCGAGGGCTATACCTTCGCAGCGCTCGACGAGCTTCAGGGCAGCTGGTATTATTGAATCAATAGAAAAAACGGCCCTCCCGGGTCGTTTTTATTTTCGCGTCAGCGAAATCTCCTGTCAGCCAGAGTAAAACGCCCGGATTTTCAGAGTCCGGGCGTTCCGATATTCAGCTGTTTTGTGCTTTTCCCGGCAAAATACCGTGGATATACTTACTTTATGACGTTGACTCTGATCACGCCGTCGATAGCGACGATAGCCTCGGAGAGATCGGCAGGAACCTCGCCGATGATCTCGACGATCGTGTAGGCGTAGTCCTTCTTGGAGCGGTTAGCCATGTTCTCGATGTTGATTCCGCGCGCCGAAACCGCAGACGTGATCTGCGAGAGCAGATTCGGAATGTTCCTGTGGAGCACGCAGATACGCGCGTCGCCGTTATGCGGCATCGACACGTCGGGGAAGTTGACCGAGTGGACGATGTTACCCTTTTCGAGGTACTCGCGAAGCTCCTTTGCAGCCATGACCGCGCAGTTGTCCTCGCTCTCCTCTGTGGAAGCTCCGAGGTGAGGTATCGCGATAACGCCCTCCATACCTGCGGTGCGTGCGTTCGGGAAGTCGGTGACATAGCGTCTGACCTTGCCCGACTTGAGCGCGGCCTCCATGTCGTCGTCGTTGACAAGCGCGTCGCGGGCGAAGTTCAGGATTATAACGCCGTCCTTCATCATCGCGATGGTGTCCTTGTTGATCATGTACTTGGTAGCAACCTTGGGATCGGGGCTGTCGATGAGCGGAGTGTGGATCGAGATGATATCGGCGTTCTTGAAGATTTCCTCGCGGGTCTCGACCTTCTGAACCGAGCGGGAGATGTTCCACGCGGCTTCGACCGAGATGTAGGGGTCGCAGCCGAGAACATCCATTCCGAGATGTGTAGCCGCAGTCGCGAGCGGACCTCCGATAGCGCCCAGTCCGATGATTCCGAGCTTCTTGCCCTTGATTTCGGTTCCGGCAAAGCGGGACTTTTCCTTCTCGATGAGCTTTGCGACGTTCGGATCGTCCTTGACGGTCTGAACCCAGTTGATACCGCCGATCACGTCGCGGCAGGCGAGGAGCATACCGCAGAGCGCGAGCTCCTTGACGCCGTTGGCGTTGGCTCCGGGAGTGTTGAATACGACGATTCCCTGCTCGGCGCATTTGTCGAGCGGGATGTTGTTGACTCCGGCTCCGGCTCTGGCGATAGCCTTGAGCTCGGGACCGAATTCCATATCGTGCATGACCGCCGAGCGGACCATTATCGCGTCGGGATTCTCGACCTTGTCCGAGACGGTGTAGTTTTCGTCGAAGATATCGGTGCCGCACTTGGCGATTTTATTGAGAAGCTGGATATTTTTCATTTTTGGAGATTCCTTTCGATTGATTAAGCCTTTGGATTATCAGCCGCGAACTGCTTCATGAAGGCGACGAGCTTCTCGACGCCCTCGTAGGGCATAGCGTTGTAGATCGAGGCTCTCATGCCGCCGACCGAGCGATGACCCTTGAGGTTCATGAGGCCGTTCTTCTCGGCTTCCTTCGGGAACTTCTTGTCGAGCTCCTCAACTCCGGTGACGAAGGTGACGTTCATCATCGAGCGGCAGTCCTTTCTGACCGGAGCGATGTAGTAGTCCTGATTGTCGAGGTAATCGTAGAGCAGAGCCGCTTTCTTCTGATTCATTTCCTTCATCTTCTCAAGTCCGCCGAGACCGAGCACCCACTCGTAGACAAGTCCCGCCATATAGATAGCGTAGCAGGGCGGAGTGTTGTACATCGAGCCGTTGTCAGCCATCAGCTTCCAGTCGAGCATCGACGGAGTTTCGGGACGCGCGTTTCCGAGCAGATCCTCGCGGACGATCACGACGGTCAGTCCGGCGGGAGCCATATTCTTCTGCGCTCCGGCGTAGATGACGCCGAACTTGGTCACGTCGACCGGCTCGGACATTATGCAGGAGGACATATCGGCGACGAGCGGAATGTCTCCGGTGTCGGGTATGTAGTTATACTTGGTTCCGTAGATGGTGTTGTTGAAGCAGATGTGTACGTAATCCGCGTCGGGACGGAAGGACTCGCGGGTGGTAGCCGGAACGAACGCGAAGTTGTCGTCCTTGGACGAAGCGACAGCCTTTGCGTCGCCGTACTTCTGCGCTTCCTTGTAAGCCTTGGTGGAGAACTGACCCGACAGAATGTAGTCAGCCTTGCCGGTCTTCATCAGGTTCAGCGGAACAGCCGCGAACTGAGTCGACGCGCCTCCCTGCAAAAAGAGCACCTTGTAGTTGTCCGGGATATTCATGACCTTGCGGAAATCAGCCTCGGTCTTGGCGATGATAGCCTCGTAAGCGGGCGAGCGGTGGCTCATCTCCATAACGGACATTCCGGCGTCGCCGTAGTTGACGAGCTCGGCAGCAGCCTTTTCGAGTACGGGCAGCGGGAGCATCGAGGGTCCCGCAGAAAAGTTGTAAACTCTTTCCATAATAATAAATCCTCCGTCCCATCGTCGGTCAAAATCTACCAGCGGTGGATATAATTCAGTGTGATACAATATATTATATACCAAAATTCGATATAAGTCAATAGGCAATGTGGAATTTATTAAAGCATTTATCAGCAATTCTTTGTGCAGCGTTCAATTTCCGGCGATAAAATCAACTACAGGGTGATATAATATAGACGTATCTCAACCGAAAGGAGATATCTGCAATGAAAGAAAAAGCGATGAGCGTCACAAAGGCGGCGATTGCCGGAGCGGTATTCGGCAGCGCGGTCGGTATGTTCTCCGCGCCAAAGTCAAAGAAAAAGCACGACCTCAGAAAGGACGTCACCGGAACTCTCGGGATCATCGGAACGGCAATGAAGGACGTCTCGGCACTGCTCTCAAAGAAATAATCAGCTTCGAATTTCGAAAGCAAAAAAATCCGCCGTTCAGACGGCGGATTTTTTATCCGGTTATCAGCCGAGCTTAGCGTAGTTTACCTTAACGCCGGGGCCCATGGTAGCCGCGACGACGCAGCTCTTGATATACTGACCCTTGGTAGCGGCGGGCTTAGCCTTGATGATAGCTCCGAGGAGAGTGTTGAAGTTCTCGGTGAGCTTTTCCTTACCGAAGGAAGCCTTGCCGATCGGGCAGTGGATGATGTTGGTCTTGTCGAGACGGTACTCGATCTTACCTGCCTTAGCCTCCTTGACAGCCTTGGCGACGTCCATGGTGACGGTGCCGGCCTTGGGGTTAGGCATGAGTCCCTTAGGACCGAGGATCTTACCGAGACGTCCGATGACGCCCATCATGTCGGGAGTAGCGATGATGATGTCGAAATCGAACCAGTTCTCGTGCTGGATCTTTGCGACATAATCCTCAGCGCCGACATAATCAGCGCCTGCTGCCTCTGCCTCCTTAGCTCTGTCGCCCTTCGCGAAAACGAGGGTGCGGACGGTCTTACCGGTACCGTTGGGGAGGACTACTGCGCCGCGGACCTGCTGATCTGCATGGCGGGAGTCGACGCCGAGACGGACGTGAACCTCTACGGTCTCGTCGAACTTAGCCTTAGCGGTCTGGCAGACGAGAGAGAGAGCTTCGTCGGCGTCATAGAGCTTGGTTTTTTCGATGAGCTTTGCGCTCTCGACATATTTCTTTCCAGTAGACATTGTAAACTCCTCCTTATTCCTCGACGGTGATACCCATGCTGCGGGCGGTGCCGGCGATCATGCTCATAGCAGCCTCAAGCGAGCCTGCGTTGAGGTCGGGCATCTTGGTCTCGGCAATCTGCTTTACCTGATCCTTGGTGAGCTTTGCGACCTTGGTCTTGTTCGGAGTAGCCGAAGCGGTCTCAATGCCGCACGCCTTCTTGATGAGCACGGGAGCGGGCGGAGTCTTTGTGATGAAGGAGAACGAACGGTCGGCGTAGACGGTGATGACTACGGGGATGATGAGTCCGATGTCCTTCTTGGTTCTCTCGTTGAATTCCTTGGTGAATACCGGAATTGCAACGCCGTATGCACCGAGCGCAGGTCCTACGGGCGGAGCAGGAGTTGCCTTGCCTGCCGGAAGCTGCAGCTTGATGTAACCAGTAATTTTCTTTGCCATGATAAATGCACCTCCATATTGTGGTAAAAGACGTCCTCAGGACGCCGACGCAGAACGCGTCAAAAGAGAATTTCGGGAGAATTTGTAAGTGTTCTCCCTCCCACGTCATGAGGGAATAAACCTCATTCGCCGGCGAGCTTTATATCCTTTGCGTCAAGTTCGAAAGGAGTGTCTCGACCGAACATATTTGCGACGACAGTAACCTTTTTGAGGTCCTCGGAGATCTCCTTCAGCACGCCCTTTGTACCCTTGAGCGCGCCGTCCTTTATCTCGACCGTATCGCCGACCTTGTAGCTTACGACTTCCTTTGAGACGGGGACTTCGATGCCCATTGCGGCAACCTCCGCGTCGGTGAGGGGAGTCGGCTTGGATCCGGGACCCACAAAGCCTGTAACGCCGCTGATATTTCTGACGACGTGCCATGTTTCGTCAGTCATAACCATCTTTACAAGCACATAGCTCGGGTAGACCTTTTCCTCTACCTGTTTGCCGGTCTCGTCCGTATAGGTTTCCACGGGGACTCTGATGTCGACTATAACGTCGTGCAGCCCGCGGTTCTCTACGATTTTTTCAAGATTTGTCTTGACTTTGTTTTCGTAACCGGAGTAAGTGTGAGCGACATACCAGCGCTTTTCACCGGTTGCGTCGTACAGATCGTTGCTGTTCATGCCTTGACTCCGTATCAGATCAGATTACCGAGCGCGGTAATGCCCGAATTGAACACGAGGTCGAGGAGTCCGATGCAGACGCTTGTGACGACGACGGCTACGGCTACGAGAACGAAGTTGTTGAGAGTCTGTTCCTTGGTCGCCCAGACGACCTTTTTGAGCTCGCTCTTGTACTCGCGGAAAAACTTTCCGATTCTCTGACCGAGCGAAGGCTTTTTCTTTTCAGTCTTTTCGGCAGGCTTTTTATCTGCCTTGTCGGACTTTTCGACTGCGGTTTCTTCGGTCTTTTCGATGTCAGCCATAGTTACCTCCGCTGTTACTTTGTTTCTTTGTGGAGCGTATGCTTGCGGCAGAATTTGCAGTACTTGTTCATTTCAAGTCTGTCGGGGTCATTTTTCTTATTCTTGGTCGTGTCGTAGTTTCTCTGCTTGCATTCGCTGCACGCCAGTGTGATCTTAACTCTCATTTCGGCACCTCCCGATTGAATTATGCGGAGGAATAAATCCCGCGCATTTCTGTTCTATGGCCTGTCCGGGACTGACATGGCGACCCGTCAGGACACGTACCTCCCTCGGCAGGAGCGGAATTTTCTCTGCGGCTTCCCGCGGCAGGGACGGCGCAAAAAAAGAACCCTCCAACAGAGGTACTATTATTTTACCACGGAAAAAGCGTTTTGTCAAGGGCTTTTTCAAAATTTCACCCGATTTTTTTAAGACTCGCGAGCTCCGAAAAAACTCCGCGTTTCCTCTTGACAAATCGGCTCCGATATGGTATACTTAGTTATACAATTCATACTTTTCATTCAAAGGAGTAACGGAAATGGTAAAATCCCCTGACGGAAAGAAATTCGCCTGGACGGCGGTCGTCGGCGAAAAGGGACAGATCGTCATCCCAAAACAGGCGCGCGAGATCTTTGGCATCAAGCCCGGCGACACGCTGATGCTGCTCGGAGACATCGAGCGAGGGATCGCGATACCGCCGAAGTCGGCGTTTGACAAGCTCTCGTCGCAGATCTTCGGCGGTGAGGATAATAAGGAGGAGGAAGAATGACGCTCTGCGAGGTCAATAAGCTTTCAAAAAGCTATCCGTCGTTCAGGCTCGACGGCGTAAGCTTCAAAGTCTCGTCGGGCGAGATCGTCGGCTTCATCGGCAAGAACGGCGCGGGAAAATCCACGACGCTGAAGTCGATGCTCGGCTTTGTAAAGCCCGACTCGGGCGGCGCGAGCTTCTTCGGCAAGCCATTTATCGGAAACGAAACCGAAATCAAGCAGCGCGTCGGCTATGTCGCCGGCGGCGTGGATTACTACCAGAAGTCGAAGCTCGGCACGCTTATTGATACGACAAAACGCTTCTACCCAAACTGGGACGCCGAAGCCTGCCGACGCTGTCTCGAGCGCTTTGAGCTCGATATCCGCAAGACGCCCTCAGAGCTTTCGGCGGGGATGAAGGTCAAGCTCGCGCTGACCCTCGCGCTGTCGCACCGGGCCGAGCTGCTGATCCTCGACGAACCGACCAGCGGGCTCGATCCGGTCTCGCGCGACGAGCTTCTCGATATCTTCCTCTCGCTGCGGGACGAGGGCAAGGGGATATTGTTCTCGACGCACATAATCGCCGACCTCGAGCGCTGCGCCGACCGGATAATCTACATACGGCGCGGCAGAATCATCGCCGACAGTCTGCTCGGAGACTTTGAGCGCGGCTGGCGGATAGTCCGCTATTCGGAGCGTCCGGATATTTCCGGGCTCATCGGCGAGAGACGCGAGCGCGACGGCTTCTCGGCTCTGGTGAGAGCCGACGCGAGGCTCGGCGGGCTGTCGAACGAGCCGGCCTCGCTTGAGGAGATAATGCTGCATATCGAAAGGGGCGATCAGGATGAAGGCTCTGCTCTATAAGGAGCTGCGGCTCGCGATGCACCCGGCGGCGCTGATGTTCATCGCGCTGTCGGCGATGCTGTTGATACCGAACTATCCATATTATGTGATCTGCTTTTACAGCTCGCTCGGACTGTTTTTCATCTGCCTTTCGGGACGGGAGAATCACGACATATTCTACTCGCTGACGCTGCCGGTTCCAAAGACCTCGGCGGTAACGGCGCGGATGCTGACCGCCGTACTGCTGCAAATCGCGCAGCTCTGCGCGGCGATACCCTTTGCAATTCTCCATGCAAAGCTCGGCATCGGCGGGAATCTCGTCGGGATCGACGCGAACACTGCGTTTTTCGGAAGCTCGCTCATAATGCTCGGGATATTCAATTTCGTCTTTTTCACGAGCTATTATAAGGCTCCGGAAAAGGTCGGAAAGGCGTTCCTGCTCGGCTCGGCGGCCGAGGCGATATATATGTGCGCGGCCGAGACGGCAGTCCACGCGATACCGTTCGCGCGGGATATGCTCGACACGCCCGACCCGGAGAATCTGACCTGCAAGCTGATCCTGCTCGCCGTCGGAGCGCTTCTCTACTCGGCGCTGACCGCAGCCGCTCACCGGCGCGCGGCCGTGAGCTTTTCAAAAAAAGACATCTGAATCCGAAAACGAAAAAGAGACGCCAAACGGCGTCTCTTTTCAGCTCAGATTTTTCTTTATCCGCATATCCTCGCCAAAGAACATATACGACTCGAATTCGCCGTAGAGACGGCTTGTGACCCGGTCGTTGTAGCGCTCGCGCATCTCCTTTACGAGCAGGTTCGTGTTGATGATCATCGGCGCGGAGTTGTTGAGTCGGGTGTTGATGAGATTGTACAGCACCGAGATCGTGAACTGATTCGTCAGCTCTGCGCCGAGGTCGTCGATTATCAGAAGATCGCAGGAATAGTAGCCCCGCTTGCGTTCGGAGGGCTCGGTCGAGCGTCCGAAGCGCTCCTGCTCAAAGTCGTTCAGGATATTCTGGAACGTGTCGTAGACGACGTCGTAGCCGCGCTCGATGACGACCTTGGCGATCGAGGTCGAGAGATGGGTCTTCCCGAGTCCGGTCGTTCCCATAAAAAGCAGATTCCTGCCGTTCCCCGCTTCAAAGGTGTCGGCGTAGCTCCGGCAGACCGAGAGGATTTTTTTCATATTCTCGTACTGTCTTTCGCTGCCGCGGCACTTTTCGAGGTCAAAGGTCTCAAAGCTCTGGGTCGCGATGAGCTTTCCGATGCCGGAGCTCTCGTATCCGGCGAGTATCAGCCGCTTTTTCAGACAGTCGCACATCTCGACGCCGACATATCCGGTGTCGGAGCACTTGGGACACTCGTACTTCACCGACGAATAGTCGGCGGGATAGCCGTTGGCCTCGAGTATCTGAGCCCGCATTTTCCGGAGCTCCTCGTTCTCGGCGCGCAGACGGGCGATGCGGTCGTCAAGTCCCTCGCGCCCCTTGAGAGCTTCTCCGAGGATCCTCGGGCCGGTCTCGGCGAGCACCCTGTCGATCTGAGCGACCGTCTCGAACCTTTCGTGGAGCTCGTCGGCGCGTCGTTTCGCGGCGTCGCGGGCGCGCTGAGGCTTGCTCTCGTATTCCTCGCGGATCTTTCTGTAATTTTCGGGATTGTAGCCCATGCCGGACTCCTTTCACTCTGTCGGTCAGCCTCCGTAGCTGCGCTTGAGGATAGCTTCCATGATCTCGTCGGTCTGGAAGCCGGAGGGCTGACCCGCGACCGTCTGCATACCTCCGGCCGCCTCGGTCTTTTTCTTTTTGTAGGCCTCGAGCGAAGCGTCCACGTCGGCGATCGTCGCAAGCCCCGACTTGTGCCAGTTTTCAAGCACCCGGTTTATGTAGTCGATGTTCGGCTCCTTTATCTTGTCGACCGTGATCTCCCACGCGCGCTTTATCATGTCGACGCCGAATCTCCACTCCTCGAGCCAGCGGCTGAAGGTCTTTTTTTCCTTTGTGGTCAGCTCGCGGCCATCCGAGCCGGTCAGCCTGCGTATCTGCGAGAGGTCGTCGGCGAGCCGCTCCTTCCGCTTCAGATAGGCGTCGAGCGCCTCCGACGTGCATATCCCCTCGTCAAAGAGCGACAGAGCGGTTTTCTCGATGTACCTCAGCGACCTTTTGCCGTTGTCGGCGCAGTATTTGACAAGACAGCCGATGTAATCCGGCGTCAGGTTCAGATGGTCGTAGAGCGCGACTATCGCCTCCACATCGGCGGAGGTGAAGATCTTCCCGAGCAGCTGCTGACACATATCTATTATGTTCGGAAGCTCCTCGGAGGACGCGATGATATCGGCGCACTCGCTCTCGGAGTACTGCGGCAGAGCTCCCGACTGGAGATGCTTTTTCGTCCCGGCTCCCGATTCCGGAGAAGCCTTGGCTTCGGCGTCTGCCGGAGCCTCTGCGGCAGTCCCGTCGAGCGTGATCACTCCCGCCTTTGCCCAGAAGGTCAGCGACTTTTCGAGCGCGCTTTTTGTGCAGTCGAGCCTTTTGCAGAGCTCCGACTTCAGCTCCTCCGGATCGCTCCGGAGCCTGTCCTCGGCCGCGGCGCAGATCAGCACCTTGAGATCAAAGCCGCCCGCTCCGGGCAGAGCGGCGAGCAGTCCCTCTCTCGGGAGAGAAAGGATACTGTCGCCCCATTCGAGCCTGAGCTTTGCGCTCATCGGTTCTCACCGTTCTTCCGGTTGATCTCGTAGCAGAGCGTCATCAGCGAGTCGCCCATGTGTACGTTCTCAATGATAACGTCCGAGCCGGGAAGCTCGATCTCGCGGCTCGCAAAGTTCCAGATCCCCTTGACGCCGAGCGCAGAGAGCCTTTCGGCGGTTTCGCGCACGACCTCCTTGGGAGTGGTCAGCACCGCGATGTCGACCGGATTTTCGGAGGTGTATTTTTCAAGCGTATCCATCGACAGCACCGTATAGCCCGAGATCTCGGTGCCGATCACGTCGGGATCTACGTCAAAGAGAGCGGCGAGCTTGACTCCGCGCTTCTCGAAGATCGGACTCGACGCGAGCGCGCGCCCGAGATTGCCCGAGCCGATGATTACGGCGCTGTAGTTCTGCGTCACGCCGAGGATCTCGCTTATCTTGCCGTAGAGGTATTTTACGTTGTAGCCGTAGCCCTGCTGACCGAAGCCGCCGAAGCAGTTGAGATCCTGCCGTATCTGCGACGCGGTGACGTGCATCAGCTTTGAGAGCTCGCCCGAGGATATGCGCAGGATATCGTTGCGCAGAAGCTCGCGCAGGTAGCGGAAATAGCGCGGCAGGCGCTTTATTACGGCGGGAGAGACCTCGTCGCGATTTCCCTCGCGCCTACTGCCGTCGGTTTTCATTTGCAGATTCTCCTTATCAGAGATTTTTGATGGTGTTCATGACGTAATCCGCGAACTCCTCGCAGGTAGCTCCAGTGTCGCGTCCGGTGATGGTGAGCTTCTTCTCCTCGAACATACAGATGTCGAGCGCACGTTCGAGCTTGTCGGCCTCCGCCTGACGTCCGATGTGGGACAGGAGCATGACCGACGCGCGGAGCATCGAGCAGGGATCGGCGTACATACCGCGTCCCTCTCTGACCATGCGCGGAGCCGAGCCGTGGATAGCCTCGAACATCGCGTACTTCTTACCGATATTCGCAGAGCCTGCGGTGCCGACGCCGCCCTGGAACTCAGCGGCTTCGTCGGTGATGATATCGCCGTAGAGGTTCGGGAGGATAAAGACCTTGAAGTCGGTGCGGCGCTTCTCGTCGACGAGCTTTGCGGTCATGATGTCGATGAACCACTCGTCGGTGGTGATTTCGGGATATTCCTTTGCGATCTCCTCGCAGATGCGAAGGAACTTTCCGTCGGTCGTCTTTATTATGTTCGCCTTGGTGACGATGGATACGCGGTTCTTCTTGTTTCTGCGGGCGTAGTCGAAAGCGAGACGGGCGATGCGGTTCGTACCCTCGGTAGTGGTGACGCAGAAGTCGACGGCGAGGTCGTCGGTGACGTTTACGCCCTGGCTTCCGACGGCGTAGCTGCCCTCGGTGTTCTCGCGGAAGAAGGTCCAGTCGATGCCCTTGTCGGGAACCTTGACGGGACGGACGTTGGCAAAGAGGTCGAGATTCTTTCTCATCGCGACGTTAGCCGACTCGATATTCGGCCAGGGGTCTCCGGCGCGGGGAGTGGTGGTCGGGCCCTTGAGAATGACGTCGCACTTGTAGAGCTCGTCCATAACGTCGTCGGGGATAGCCTTCATGCAGGCGGCGCGGTTCTCGATGGTCAGACCGTCGATGACCTTGAATTTGACCTTGCCGGACTTTACCTCGTCGGCGAGGAGATATTCGAGGACGGTCTGAGCCGCCTTGGTGATGATCGGGCCGATGCCGTCTCCGCCGCATACGCCGATCGTGAGGGTCGGGAGGGTCGAGTAGTCGACGAAATCCTTTGCGGCGTTGATCTTCTCAACTCTTGCGAGCTGACCGCGGAGTACCTTTTCGAAGCCCTCGAGGGCTGCCTTAACCTGTGCGTCGTAGTTGTTCATTTTTCTTTCTCCTGAGTTTTTAATTATATGTTTTGCGCGAGCCGGAGGTTTGATATTCCGGCGGACGCTTATTTACCTGTTTCGATAGCGATGAGAGGTATCTCGTTTTCCTCAAAGCTTCCGCCGCCGTGAGCGGCTCTGAACGGCTCGGGATCGTAATCGTAGCCGAGGCTGACCTCTCCCTTTGCGACCGCTAAAAAATCGCCTATGAAGCGGTACGCCAGAGGATGCGGCTCGCCGTCGCCGAACAGCTTACGCTCTATGACCCCGTCGCGCGGGATAAGCTCGTAGATATCGCCGTATGCGCGCTCGAAGCGCTCGCGGAAGATTTCGCTCATGCCGGGCTTTGTGAAAAGGCTCATCGCGCGGCCCTCGATCGACGGCTCGCGGCAGAGACACTCCCTTACCTCGGAATGTTCGTCCATGAATACGAATTCGGTATCGGTCATGCCGTGGTCGGCGGTGACTATAATGAGCGAGTTCCGAAGCTCCGAGCAGAGCCGCTCCACGCCGTCGTTGATCTCGCGCAGATGCGAAGCTATCGTCGGGTGAGCCGTTCCGAGGTCGTGCATATCATAGTCGGGCTGAACCGAGTAGCCGTAGATATACTTTTGTCCCTCGGCTCGGCAGAGCTCGCCGACCTTGCAGAACAGCTCGCCGAGGTTCTTAGCCTTGTGCTTCGTATAGGGCGAGACGGCGTAGGCGGGAATCCCGGCGGCGTTAAGGCGGTCGAACACCGTCTCAAACGGCAGATAGCGTCCGGCGACGTTGAAATCGGCGGCAGGCTTGCGGTTCGAGGTGTTCGGGTAGAGGTTCACGACCCTGTCTATCTGCTCAAAATAGAGCGACCAGCCGAGCCAG
>CACXED010000025.1 GCA_902766575.1 uncultured Ruminococcus sp.
GTCGGGTATCACCGTCGAGAGCGCGTCGAGCGCCTTGATCGAGCGTCTGACCTTATCGAGCGCCGCCGTGCCCTTGTCGTTCTGATAGAGCGCGGTGTAGACAAGATTCGAGAGCTTTACGATCTTCTCCCGGTTCTGGAGCTGAGAGCGCCTTTTTTCAAGCTGCTCCTCCTCGTCGGGACGGAGGTTAGCCGCTTCGATCTCGTCGATCTGGAATTTCAGAAATTCGGAGCGCTGAGCCTTTTCGCGCTCGTTTTTCGAGAGCTCGGAGATCCTGCGGTTCAGCTCGCAGAAGCGGTCGTAGCTCTTTTCGTAGGCGGAAAGCTCGTTCTGGATGCCCGCGAACTCGTCGAGACAGCCGATATGCCGCTCGGGATCGAGCAGCGCGATGTTGTCGTGCTGACCGTGTATCCCGATCAGCAGCGCCGCCGCGCTTCTCTGAAGCGAGAGCGGAATTGTCCGCCCGTTGACCCTGACGCTCGACTTGCCCGAGGAGCTTATCGTCCGGGTTATCATCAGCATACCGTCCTCGTCGGGCGAAAGTCCGAGCTCGGCGAGCCTTTCCGACGTCTGCGAGTCAAGCTCGAACACCGCCGACACTATCGCCGAGTCCTCGCCGCTGCGGATGAGCTCCCGCGACTGCTTGGCTCCGAGTATCAGTCCGATGCTGTCGATTATTATCGACTTTCCGGCTCCGGTCTCTCCGGTCAGGACGGTAAAGCCGTCCGAAAAGTCTATGTCCGCGGATTTTATCACCGCGATGTTCTCGATGTGGAGAGACGTCAGCATAAAGCTCACCCCGCTTTCTTTCAGATATGTCTGCCGCAGATCTCGCGCAGCTCGGCGATGAGCGCCGCCGCGGATTCGTTTGTGCGCATAACTATCAGGATTGTGTCGTCTCCGGCGACGCTTCCGACGATATCGTCGCGTCCCATCGAGTCGATAGCCGCAGCCGCGCCCTGAGCCATTCCCGAGCAGGTCTTTACGACGGCGATGTTATTCGCGCTGTCGACGCCCGTGACCGTCTCGACGAGCAGATTGCGGAATTTGGTGCTTATATTATTCTCCTCACGGTGAGGGAGCGCGTATTTGTACTTACCGCCCGCTCCGGCGACCTTGACGAGCTTGAGCTCCCGGATATCGCGCGAGATTGTCGCCTGAGTCACCATATAGCCCTTGCTCTGAAGCCTTGCCGAGAGATCCTCCTGCGTTTCGATCTCATTTTCGCTTATCAGCGCGATAATTTCGTTCTGCCGGTTGTACTTCATTCATCTTTCTCCTTGACAATTATATTTCAGCCATCTTATGACGGAGTATTTCGTAAAAGCCGCCGTCCTTCAGTCTTATAAAGCCGACTCTCAGCGGCGAACGCCTGAGTCTGACGCTCTCGCCCGGACAGAGACTGTAATTCTCGCAGCCGTCGACGCAGAGTATCATCCGCTCTGCGCCGCGGGTCACGTTGCGCATCTCGAGCTCCGAGCCGGCTGAAAAGACTATCGGCGTGGCGTTGAGCGAGTGCGAGCAGATCGGCGTGGCTATCATCGCGTCCATCCTCGGGTCGACGACGGCTCCTCCCGCCGACAGCGAATACGCCGTAGAGCCGGTCGGCGTCGAGATTATCAGCCCGTCGGCGCGATAGCGGTTGACCGGCTTTTTGTCGCAGAGCAGCTCGATCTCGACCATCTGAAAGGGCGTCTCGCCGCCGAGCACCGCGTCGTTGAGCGCAAAGCTCTTTTTGATCCCGCCGTCCGAGTCAAGCTCGGTCTCGAGCATCATTCTCTGCTCGATATGAAAATCTCCGCCGAGCAGCCGGTCGAGCAGTCCGAGCTCGTCAAGCTCAAGCTCCGCCATATAGCCCACCCTGCCGAGATTTATCCCGAGCAGCGGTATTCCCGCCGGAGCGCAGCTCCGCGCCGCTTCGAGTATCGTTCCGTCGCCGCCGAGCACGATCATCGCTTCCGGCTCGGAAAAGAGCCGCCCGTCACCGACGACCTCAACTCCGGGCAGGACGTGAGCGCCGAATTTGCTCCCGGCTAAAAGCCTCGCTCTCCCGGCGAGAGCCGAAACGACCTTTTTCGTCCCGCAAAGCTCGGGGTCTTTTTCGGGATTTGGATAGATTCCGATGATATTCACGTCATCATGACCTTTCTGTCAGCAGAATTGTTCGCCAAAGCGTCATCAAAATGTCTGAAAACAGGCGAACGGCTCAATTATATACAATCTGTTTTATCAAAGCGCGGTCAAAGCCGCCGCTCTCTCCGAACAGCGCGAGGTATTCCCGGTTGCCGTCGCCGCCCTCGATAGGCGATACGGTCAGTCCCTCGCAGTAAAGTCCCTCGGTTTCCGCCGCGTCAAGCACGCTCTCGATCGCGCCGACATGATATGCGCGGTCCTTTACGATACCGTGCTTGTCGAGCGCCGCGCGTCCCGCTTCGAACTGCGGCTTTATAAGCGCGACGAATTTTCCGTCCGGAGCGAGTATCGACCTCACCGCGTGAACTATCAGCGTCAGCGAGATGAACGACACGTCGCAGACGGCGAGCTCACAGCTCCCGCCGATCTGCTCGGGCGTAAGATATCGCGCGTTCATGCTCTCAAAGGAAGTAACGCGCGGATCTTCGGCGAGCCTTTCGTCGAGCTGAGCCCGACCGACGTCAATACAGCGGACGCGCCCGGCTCCCCTCTGTAAAAGGCAGTCGGTGAAGCCCCCTGTCGAGGCTCCGATATCCACCGCGTCGAGCCCGGTCACGTCGAGCCCGAAGCGATCGAGCGCCGCTTCTAACTTCAATCCCCCGCGGCTCACGTATTTCAGCCCTCCCGAGACGACGATTTCAGGCGGCGCGCTCTCATCGACCGAAAAGGACGGCTTTGTCACAACTCTGCCGCCGATGCTGACCGAGCCCTCCCGGATGAGTCTCTGAGCCGTCTCCCGGCTCCTTGCGAGCTTTTTCTCGGTAAGATATAGGTCGAGTCTCATCTCAGAATACCGGAACCAGAAGCGGTATTACGATCCCGAACGTCGCTCCGACCAGCACCTGAAGCGGCGTGTGTCCGATGAGCTCCTTGAGATGCTTTTCAAGGTATCGCGTGTCGCCCTTTGAGAGGTCGTCGGCGATGTGGTTGAGCACCTTTGCCTGCTCTCCGGCGGCTCGCCTGACTCCGGCGGCGTCGTACATCACTATGAACGCCAGCACGAACGCCAGTGCAAAGCCTATCGACTTCGTACCGTACAGCTTCGCCGTAGCGACGACCATCGCGCAGACCGTCGCCGAGTGCGACGACGGCATTCCGCCCGACGACATCACAACCGAAAAGCTGAACGAGCGGTTCTTCGCGATATACGCCACGCATTTTATGAACTGCGCTCCGAACCATCCGATAAAGGCGCAGATCAGAACGTAATTTGTGAAAAATCCTTTAATATAATCCATTATATGCCGTTTCCTCAGTTATTGCGCGAAAGCAGACTTTCAGCGAGAGCCGCAAGCGCTTCGCTGCCCGGAAATCCGGATATAGCGCCGACCGCGCGGCTCGTAAGCTCTTTTGCGTAGGCTCTCGCCTCGGGTATCGTCATGAAGGACAGGAAGGTGGTCTTGTGCGACTCCGCGTCGCTTCCGACCGGCTTTCCGAGCGTCTCGGTGCTTCCGGTGACGTCGAGAATATCGTCCTCGATCTGGAAGGCCCGTCCGATCCCCATCGAATATTCCACCGCCGCTTTTTCGAGCCGTTCCGACGCTCCCCCGGCGATGCAGCCGAGCAGCGACGCGCAGCGTATCAGTTCTCCGGTCTTGAGCGACTGGAGCCGCTTGAGCGTCTCAAAGCCGAAGCGCGTGCTCTCTCCCTCGAGGTCGAGCACCTGGCCGCCGACCATCCCCGACGCTCCGGCGCACTCAGCCATCAGCCTGACCGCACGGCAGTTCTGCCCGGGAGAGGCGAGCTCATTCCCGGCCGCCGTTTCGAACGCCTTTGTCAGCAGCGCGTCCCCGGCGAGCAGAGCGTTTGCGTAGCCGAACACCTTATGGCTCGTCGGCTTTCCGCGCCGGAGATCGTCGTTATCCATGCAGGGCAGATCGTCGTGTATCAGCGAGTAGGTGTGTATCATCTCGACCGCGCAGGCGTAGGGCATCGCGCGCCCGTAGGCTTCGTCAGCGTCCGAGCCGTTCTCAGCCGCTGCGAGCCTTGCGAACTCGAGCGTCAGAAAGGGTCTGAGCCGCTTTCCGCCCGCCATAAGGCTGTACCTCATCGCGTCGAAGATGACGCCGAATTCCGGGTCGGTCTCGCCGACATATCCCAAAAGAGCACTCTCGACCTCAGCCGCGTCGGCTTTCATCAGTTCCTTGATTTCCATTTTGATTCAGCTCTGTGGCGTGAAGTCCTGCGCGCAGGGCTTGCCGTCCTCTCCTTTTGTGAGTATCCTGACTTTCTGCTCTGCGGCGTCGAGCTTGCCCGAGCAGAGCTTTACAAGTCCTACGCCCTCCTCGAACAGCGCCAGCGACTTATCGAGCGGCGCGTCTCCTCCGTCGAGCGCGCGCACGATCTCCTCGAGCCTTGAGAGCGCTTCCTCAAAGGTGGGTTCTTTTTTCTGTGCCATCAGTATATTTCCTTTCGCCGGCAGTATCAAGCCGGCTTTGATCATTTTTCGTCTCTAATTATCTCCATTACCTCGCCGCGGACTCTGCCGTCGGAGGTTCGGAGCAGGAATTTGTCCCCGGTTTCGAGCTGAACGACGCTCTTGACAAGCTCTCCGTCCTCGGTAAACACCGCCGCGTATCCGCGCGAGATCACCGACATCGGGTTCAGCGCTTCGAGCGACGCCGTCAGCGAGGAAAAATCCGCTCTCTTTGCCGACAGCCCGAGCTTCATTTGCGACTCGAGCTCGTTCGTGAGCGCCAGCAGAGCCATCCGCTTATCGTCGACGAAATTCTTCGGCGAGGTCAGCGCGCGGCTCGATGCGAGCTCCGAGAGCTCCTCGCGCCCGGCTTTGATCCTTCTTGTCAGCGCGAGCTCCATGTGGGAGACGATATTGCCGATCCTGCGTCCGAGCTCGGCAGCGTCCGGGACGGCGAGCTCAGCCGCGGCAGAGGGAGTCGGCGCTCTCATATCCGCGGCAAAATCGCAGATCGTGAAGTCGGTCTCGTGTCCGACCGCAGAGATTATCGGTATCTCGCAGTCGGCTATCGTCCGCGCCAGCCTTTCGCTGTTGAACGCCCAGAGATCCTCTATCGAGCCGCCTCCGCGCCCGATTATTATAAGGTCGACCGCGAACTCGCTCTTTTCCGGCTGCGAGTCGAAAAAGCTGACACCTGCGCAGAGCTGCTCCTCCGCGCCCTCTCCCTGCACGAGCGAGGGATAGAGTATCAGCTCCGCGAGCGGGAAACGCCTTTTTGTGATGTTGATGATATCCCTCACCGCCGCTCCGGTCGGAGAGGTTATCACGCCGATTTTCAGCGGCAGTCCCGGGAGCGGACGCTTTCTGTCCTCGTCGAAAAGTCCCTCTGCGGCGAGCTTTCGCTTGAGCTGCTCAAAGGCGACATAGAGGCTTCCGATTCCGTCCGGCTCCATCGAGTCGACGTAAATCTGATACTGTCCGCTCTTTGAGAACGCCGAGACCCGACCGTGGACGATTACCTTCATGCCGTTCTCGGGCAGGAATTTCAGCTTTGCCGCCGACGAGCGGAACATCACCGCCTGTATCACTCCGTCCTCGTCCTTGAGCGTGAAATAGAGGTGTCCGGTGCGGTAGTGATTGGTGAAATTCGAAATCTCTCCGCGGATATAAATCGACGAGAGTATCCGGTCGGATTCGAGCAGCTGCTTTATATAGGCGTTGACCTGACCGACGGTAAGCACCGCGCGCCGGTCTCTCTGATTTACTCCCGAGCCGTCCAAAATCCGAAGCCCTCCTCAGCCGCCGCGGTCAGGAGAGCGATCCCCGCCGCGTTGTCGCTCGAAAATCTCGGCTCGGCGAAATGAAGCGCAGTTCTTCTTCCGAGCTCGGATCTCAGCATATTTTTAATTATCGAGTTGCTCATGACCCCTCCGGCGTAGAGCACCGGAAGCCTGCCGAGACTGTCGAGCGCGTTCTCTGTCAGCTTCACGAGCGTTCTTCCGACAAAGTCGAGCACGTACGCCGCGATATATTCGCGCGCTCTGCCCTCTCTGATAAGCCCCTCGACCTTATTTTCAAGTCCCGAGAGATTGCACTCAAAGCCCTTGACCGAGACGCCGCTGCGCTCGATTCTTTCACTGTTCGCGAGCGCCAGCTCCTCTAACCTCGCGCCGCAGGGAAAGGTCAGCCCGAGCTTCACGCCCGAGCGGTCGATCGCCTGTCCGGCGTTCAGGTCGAGCGTCCCGCCGAGCTTTTCTATTCTGAAATAGTTATTCTCTGGTCTCACGAGCAGCAGCTCTGTCGTCCCGCCCGAGACGTGAAAGGCTAAAAACTCGCCGTCGAGCAGCTCCTTCGCGCCGCTTGACCAGACCGCAGCCATCACGTGTCCCGCCTGATGCGAAAAATGGTGCAGCGGCTTCTTTATCCCGCCCGCGAGCGTCGACGCCGCTGCGGCTCCGACCGAAAAGCAGGGCATATACGAGCCCTCGACGTCCCGCGGAGTCGCCGAGACTCCGACCGCGATGAGCTTTTCAGGCTCGATATCCGCGAACGCCTCAGCCGTCACCGACGGCAGGTTCTTGACGTGCGCGAAAACCGCGTCGGACTGTCTGAGTCCGCGCTCGCCCTCCGAGACGGTCAGGAGCCGCTTGACGTTCGAGCGGAACTCGCCGACCGATGCGTCGAACAGCGACGCCGAGGTCGTATAGTTCGAGGTGTCGATGCCGATATAGAGCCGGGCGCTCCCGCTCATTTATCGCACTCCCGGTCGGGCAGCGATCTTGCGATGGTGTTGAGCACTCCGTTGATGAAGCCCGAAGCCTTTTCGTCGTCGAATTTCTTTGCGAGCTCGACCGCTTCGTTGAGCGCGACGCGCTTTGGCACGTCGCCGATATTCATCATCTCGTAGACGCAGAGCCGCATAATCGAAAGCGAGGTCTTTGAAAGTCGCGAGAGACTCCAGCCTACCGCTGCGGACGCGATCTTTTCGTCGAGCAGCTCCTGATTTTCGTCGACTCCGAAAAAGACCTTGCGGATATAGTCGATCTGCTCGCCGAATTCAGCCTCGGAATTTTCAATCTCGTGCGCCCAGAAGCCGTCGGCGGGCTCGTCCTTTGAGAAGGTCCGCGCGAAAATCAGTTCAAAGGCGAATTCACGCGCCTTGACTCGGGTGTTCACTGTCTTGTTGGTGTCTTCCATAATTTCCTCTTTAGATAAGATATTTGAATATTTGCCGCTTCAGGAATCTTTCTCCGGCGGTCAAGCGTTTTTGAAAGCATACATATAATATTATACAATCATTATTCAGAAAAGTCAATCATAATGCTGAAAATATTCGGTGAATTCACGCAAAATATTCATCCCGCATGAATATACATAAACCGAACGAACATTTCTTGTAAGGGAGCGGACATGATGAGAAAAAATATCCGGCGATCCGCCGTCTGCAAGGCGATCTATATAGTCCTGCTGACGCTGGCGGTCGTGCTTCCGACGCTGACGCGGGACAGCGAAGCGGTCGCGGTCTCGGCTGACGGCTACATAAAGTGGGTCGACTTCGACGTTACCGCGGAGCTTCTGCGCGCCGCGCTCAAATGCGATCTCGAAACCTACGAGTCGGCAAAAAGCGGCAGTGGCGTTCACGCCGATCTGGTAACGCTTATCGCGATAGCCGCCGCGAGAACCGGCGGGGATTTCAAAAGCTGCTCAGCCGCCGACGTCAAAAGCTACGCCGACCGCATCTCAGCCGGAGAAAAGCCAGAGGATATCGCAAAATCGAAAAACTTCGCCTACTATCTCGAAGCCTACGGCGCGGCGCTCGGCGGCTTTGTCGGCGACTATGCCGTGAAGGACGGCGATATGCTATCCAAGCGCTACGGGCTAAAGGTATTTTCTCCGATCGCCGGGGGATATTACTACAGCGACTTTGACGATTTCGGAGCGTCGCGCTCCTACGGCTACAGGCGTCCCCATCTCGGCCACGACATGATGGGCAGCGTGGGAACTCCGATAATCGCCGTCGAGTCGGGCTGGGTCGAGGCCTGCGGCTGGAATCAGTACGGCGGCTGGCGGATCGGGATACGCAGCTTTGACGGCAAGCGCTATTACTACTACGCCCATCTCAGGCGCGGACATCCCTACTGCGATATCTACGAGGGCAAACAGGTCTCGGCGGGCGAGGTCATCGGCTATCTCGGCATGACCGGCTACTCGTCAAAGGAGGACACGAACAATATCGACACGCCGCACCTTCACTTCGGCGTTCAGCTCATCTTCGACCAGTCGCAGAAGGACGGCTGGAATCAGATCTGGCTCGACCTTTACGAATACACCAAGTTCCTGTCGAAATACCGCGCCGAGGTCGCTTACGACAGGGAGAGCGGCGAATATTTCTCAAAGAGCGCGATAATCGACCTCTCCGCGCCCGACTGAACGCCGGCGGATATGAAAATTGTTATCGAAAAGTGACCGTTTTATAAATATTTCCTATGCGCTATTGAAATGTTTACAAGTTAGTGCTATCATATTGGTGTATGATTTTTTGCACGAGGTTTTGCCAAATGAATCTGAAAAAACAGATCGGAAAAATAATCTCCGACGCCTGCGTATATTTCACGGCGGCGGAATTTGCGGTGCTTTTCATAGCAGCCGGCTTTGCCGAGCTCGACCCGGCGTCGGGCGGCGGAGCGGGTAAGTTTTTAAGTCTCGGCTCGGCGGCGCTGATACTGCTCGCCTGCCTTATAATGTCGGCGCTGAATCTGGTGTTCAGGCTCGAGCTCTCGGGCGGGATAAAGGTCATGCTGCACTTCATCGGCTCGCTGATCGCGTTCGGAGTGGTGTTCATAATAATTCCGGGCGCGTGGACTGACTTCGGCGCGATTTTTGTCCGGCTCGGAGTATTCATCGTCGTCTACGCGGTGATCGCCGCTATAGCCGTCATCGTGAACAGCGTCAAGAAGAACCGTAAGGCCGACGAGCTTGAGTACGAGTCTCAGTTCGGAGAATTTTTCCGCGGAAAAAAATAGAAAGGACGCCATAAGACAGGCAAAAGAGTATGAATCCCAACACCTCAAACGACGGCATCATGTACAAGGCGGCGGCGTTCGCGATATTCGTCGTCCTCGTGACGCTGATAGTCCTTGCGACAATATCCTCAAAGGAGGAAGCTCCCGAGCCGCCTCAGGTCAGCCAGTCCCAGTCTGACTCCGAGCAGGTCACAGACCCGCCTCAGCCCGCGACCTCCGCTCCCGAGACAAAGCCGGCTCCTGTAACGACCTCCGCTCCCGAGACCACAAAGGCTCCGGAAACTACTAAAGCTCCCGAAACCACCGCGGCTCCGGTCACCTCAGCCGACACGTCCAAGCCCTCTGTGCCGGTCTCCGTCCCGACCGGAAACACGCCCGATGAGATCGCCGAGTTTCTCGCCGGTTATCCCGACACGGTGCTCGGCTTGACAGAGGACGCGGGACAGGAATATATCGACAAAATCACCTTCCTCGGCGACTCGACCACCTACGGACTCAGAAAGAACGAGGTTCTCTCGGGCGGCTTTGACACGACTCAGGTCTGGACGCCGAAAAACGGCTACATCACCCTCTCGCAGGCCAACACCGTCCTCATCTGGTATCCCGAGACCGGCGAGGAGCTTTCGATAAAGGACGCGGCGGCTAAAAAGAAGCCCGAGTACCTCGTCATCACGCTCGGCGTAAACGGAGTCTCCTTCATGGGCGAGGACTACTTCAAAAAGGAGTACGGCAAGCTCATCGCGAGTATTCAGGAGGTCAGCCCCGACACCAAGATAATCCTCCAGTCGATCTTCCCGGTCGCTCAGAACTATGAGCAGCTCAAGAGCATCAACAACGAAAAGATCGACGCCGCTAACCGCTGGGTCTGCCAGCTCGCAAATGAGTACGGCGTCAAGTACATTGACACCAACTCAGTCCTGCGCGGCGAGGACGGCTGGCTCGTCAGCTCCTATCAGAACGGCGACGGTCTCCATCTGACCAAGGAGGCGCTGAACCTCGAGCTCAACAATCTCCGCACCCACGCGTGGGTCGACTGACCATATAAAGCAAGCTTAGAAAGGAATATTAAAATGAAACTTCGACTCACAGCCCTCATTTTAGCAACTGCGGCGCTTATCGCGCTCGCCTGCTCCTGCGGCGAAAAGACTCCCGCCTACAAGACCGATATCCCGGTCGAGACCCTCAGAGCCGCAGCCGAGGTCAAACTCTCTAACACCGAGACCTTCGTTACCCTCGACGCGGACTATATCGAGTATATGATGGAGCTTGACAGCTCGGCGTTCGCCGAGGGCGTCGTGCGCTGGCAGGCTTCGGGCATCAGCGCCGACGAGTTCGGTATCTTCAAGGCAGTCGACGAGGAATCCGCAAAAACTCTCGGCGAGCTGCTGCAGAAATACCTCGAAAAGCGTATCGACACCTGGAATCCGAGCTACGACGCCGACCAGTTCCCGAAAATAAAGAACGCTACCGTCAAGGTCATGGGTCAGTATGCGGTGTTCTGCATCCTCTCGGACGCTGACCGCGAAGCAGTCTACTCCGCTGTTGAGAATATGCTGCTCGGAAAGTGAATACTGCGACCGTATAAGACAGAATTTATCCTCCGTTCGGATTTTCCGGGCGGAGGTTTCTTTTGCTTCCATAATTTCTCGATTATCTTCGAAAGTTTTTCCTCTCTTGGCATATTGTACATATTATATAATTATTCTATGAATAAGAATAACGCTTTCATGACATATAACCGTTTTCTATTGCTTTTTCCGTCCCGTCGTGATAGAATATTGTCACACGGCGGAAGACAGCAGACCTGCCGCCGTGAAATTCACTATAACGGAGGAACCAGTTAAATGGTCAATTTCAAACGACTGATGTCCGGTTCGCTGACCTGCCTCATGCTCGCAGGCGTCATGTCTACCGGCGTCTATGCGAAGTCCTACGACGATGTTTCGGCTGACGCTCCCTTCTCGGAGCAGATCGGGATACTGTCCGATATCGGCGTCGTCAAGGGTACCGCCGAGAATGAGTTCTCGCCCGACGAGCCCGTAACCCGCGAGCAGATGGCTCTGCTCCTTTTCCGTCTCATGATCGGAAAGGACAGCGCCGGATCGCTCAACACCAGCCCTTTCATCGATCTCTACGACGACACCTACAGCGGAGCGATCTCGTGGGCTAACGCCTCCGGGTACATACTCGGAACCAGCGAGACCACCTTTGAGCCGACCGCGGGCATCACTCTGCAGGACGCGATGACCATGCTCGTCAGAGCGCTCGGTCACAGCTCGCTCCAGATGAACGGCGGCTATCCGTGGACCTACATAGACGCGGCCGTCAAGCTCGGTCTTGACGACGGCATCGAGGATCTGCGCTACACCAAGGAGCTCACCCGCGCCGAGGTCGCCTGCCTGCTCTACAACGCGCTGACCGCCGACTACATGATCCCGCGCACCGCTTCCAACGGCATGATCTTCTACGAGACGACCACCGTCATCGAGCGTGTTTTCGGCTATGAGATCGACGAGAGCGTCATAGTCGCTACCAACAATTTCGCGCTTCCCGGAGTCGATCCCGTCACCAAGACCGGCTACGTCACCGTGAAGAACGAAAACGGTCTGATGACCGTCAGATTCTCCGAGCTCGGACTTGACGGAAGTGCTGACGAGAACCTCGGTAAGAATATCCGCCTTGTCTACAATGTCGATGAGAAGTCGAAGCTCGTGAACGTCCTCGGCTCAACCGAGCTCGGCCGCGTCACAGCGCCCGACAAGATCACCGCGGGCAAGGACAACGCCTACATCGAGATCGGCGGCGTGAAGTATCAGGTCGTCGAAAAGCTCTCCGACGCGCTCTCGACCAACGCGAACGAGCTGCTCGTCTACGCTTATGACAACGACGGCGTGCTCGCTCAGATAAAGGACAACGCAGGACTCGCAGCGCTCACCGGCGCCTTTGACGCAAAGCTCATCTTTGACGACAGGGACAGCGAGAACGCCGACCGCCTGATTATCAAGTCCTACGGCTTCGGTCAGTACAAGGTAAGCGGCGGAAAGGTCAACCTCGCCGGAAATCTGAAGCTCACCGACCTGACCGTCAAGGCTCCCGATGGACTTGAGAGCGGCGACTATGTCCTCTACTACTTCAACGAGACCAACAAGACCCTCGAGGTCGCGGCTGTACTTGAGATCAGCGACTCGATGTCCGTCACCCGTCTCACCGAGACCACCGCGACGGTCGGCGGCGTTAAGTACGACCTCGGAAACTCCAAGCTCGGCGTTTCGGCTTCGGACATCAGATCCAAGCTCGTCGTCGGCTCTAAGGTGCGCATCGTCACTCTGAACGGCGCGATCCTCGCGGTCGATAACGCGTCCGACTCGGTATTCGCTCCGTCGAGATACCTCGTCGCCGAGAGCAGCACCAACCCTGTATTCGTCAACGGCAAGTTCGGCTACGTCATTGAAGCCAACATCGACGGCGTTTCGCAGGATATCTTCGTCACCAACAAGACCGTCGAGGCCGGTAAGGTCTATCGCTTCACCGTCGACGGCGCCGGAAGCTACACTCTCATCCCGGCAACCGTTTCGGGCGGCGTGATCAACTCGGGCGACGCTGAATTCGTTCAGTCGAACAAGCAGAACGACGAGATAGCTTACATCATCGAGAGCGCGAACGGCAGCTCGGTCGTCAAGAACGGCTCTCACTACACCATCTCGGCGGGCGACGCTTCGGCGCTGACCTCGACCGGAATGAACGAGTCGGCGATCAGCTTCGTCACCGATTCGAACACCGTCATTGTCGTCAACAACGGCAAGGGATATCAGGTTTCGAACGGCAGATTCAGCTCCTCGATAAAGATAAGCGACGGCGCGTATGTCACCGCGATCTTCTCTAACGAGGTTGGCTCGATCGAGACCCTCCGTTACCTCTACATCTCTGACGGCTCGCTCGGAAGCGTCACCTCGACCTCCGACAGCGTCAAGATCCTCGCTCTCGCCGGACGCGAGCTGATCGACGGCAAGGTCTACACACTCTACACCGCGCTCGATCTCTCGACCGGAAAGGTTGAGCAGATGATGTCGCTCGACGAAAAGCTCACTGTCGGCAAGAACTATCTGACCCGCATAGACGGTCTGATCTCCTCCGACGAGGCTGACGTCAACGGCGGAATCGTCACCGGCTACACCGGAACCACCGTCACGATCGGCGGCGAGACCTTCACGGTAAGCTCCGACACGGTCATAGTCGCGCTCAGGTCGGACAACACCGTCGAGTCGATAAGCCTCTCCGACGCCTACATGGGCAGCGTTGAGATCACCGTCTCGAACGGCAATGTGAAGTCGATAATCCTCCTCGGCGCTCCGACCTTCCGCACCTCCTGTGAGAACGGCGTCATAACCGTCTCGGTCAAGGAAAAGCTCTCGGGAATCGGCTATGCCGATATTACAAAGCTCGTCCGCATCGACGCGGAGAACGAGACCGAGACCGAGATCGACTGCTCCGGCTTTGAAGTCGATTTCAACGAGGACGGCGGCTTTGTGATGACTGTCACCGCTCCGGCGACCGCGCTTGAGGCAGGCGCTTATACGCTCAGCTTCCAGCTCGACGCCGCTGCGTTCAGCGTTGGCTTCATCGTGAAATAAAACGATAGCGAAAAGCTCTCCCTCGGGAGAGCTTTTCTCATTTTATTGAATGTCGAGGTCGAGCGGCTTGTCGAGCTCGTCAGATACATATTTTCCGTTTTTTCTCCGCTGCTTCACGCACTCGGTGAGAAGATACTCGATCTGACCGTTCACCGAGCGGAAATCGTCCTCAGCCCACGCCGCGATATCGTTGTAGAGCTTTTCCGAGAGACGCAGCGGTATCTGCTTCTTCTCAGCCATTTTAATACAGGCTGCCCGAGTTCACAACCGGCTGCGCGTCGTGGTTGCCGCAGAGAACTACGAGCAGGTTCGAGACCATAGCCGCCTTGCGCTCCTCGTCGAGGTGTATCGTGTTCTTCTCGTCGAGCCGTTCGAGAGCCATCTCGACCATTCCGACCGCGCCGTCGACTATCATCTTGCGCGCGTCGATGATCGCAGACGCCTGCTGACGCTGGAGCATTACCGCGGCGATCTCCGGAGCGTAGGCGAGGTAGGTTATGCGGGCTTCGATGATCTCAAGTCCCGCTTCGGCGACCTTGGACTGGATTTCGTCCCTGATCCGGGCGGCTACGATCTCGCTCGAGCCGCGCAGACTGCCCTCGTCGGCGATGCCGTCTCCGGTCGTGTCGACATCGGGCGCGGCGTCGTAGGGGTAGACCCTGACGATATTCCTGAGCGCCGAGTCGCACTGGAGCGACAGATACTCCTTGAAGTTGTCGACGTTGAAAACCGCCTTTGCGGTATCGACGACTCTCCACATGACCGCGATGCCGATCTCGACCGGGTTTCCGAGGCAGTCGTTGATCTTCTGACGGTTGTTGTTGAGGGTCATGATCTTAAGCGAGATCTTGTTGTTCACAAGCTCGGTATTGGCGTTGAGCTGTGCGCTGCCGAGGTTCAGTATCCCGGACGGTGCGGAGACGTCGCCGCTCTGATTGAGCTTGGTCTTAGCCGCCGGATTCACCGACGTGCAGAAGGGGTTCACGAAGTAGAAGCCCGCGTCCTTGAGCGTTCCGACATAGCGTCCGAAAAGGGTCAGCACCAGCGCCTCCTGCGGCTTCAGAACCTTGAGCCCCATAAAGGGTATCCATCCGAGCACGAGCCAGACTATTCCGACAACCAGCAGAGCCACTCCGAGTGGGTTCACTCCGAAGCTGCTTTCGATCGCCAAGCCTCCGAGAATCACCAGCGCGATCGCCGCGAGCAGTCCGAGTATCGTCAGCAGCATGACCGCCATGCCGTTCTTCTTTTTTCCGATTATTATCTCATTCATGATAAAAGCCTCCTTGATGTGATATCATAATGATATCACATCGGGAGCTTTTTGTCAATAGCTTTCAGGTAAATTTTTCAGGTTTCCGGAAAAAATCAAGCCGGACGGCAGAGCCGTCCGGCGATTATTATCAAAGCTCCGTCTTTCCCTCGTAGACCTTAACGCAGTCGCCCGAGAGGTAGACCGCTTCGTCTGTGTAGCGGATCTTGAGGTCTCCGCCGCGCAGCTTGACGGTTATCTCCTCGTTCTTCGGGCAGTAGCCGTTCTCGACCGCAGCGACGACAGCCGCGCAGGCTCCGGAGCCGCAGGCGAAGGTCTCGCCAGAGCCGCGCTCCCAGACGCGCATCTTGAGCGTGTGGCGGTTCAGAACCTTGATGAATTCGGTATTGACCCGCTCGGGGAACAGCGCGTCGTTCTCGAACTTCGGTCCGAGCTCGTTAAGATCGAGCGAATCGAGCGGCGAGTCGAGATCCTCGCTGAACACCACGCAGTGCGGATTGCCCATCGAGACGCAGGTTATGCGATAGCGTCCGTCGGCGATGCGAACCGGAACTCCGATCGCGGTATCTCCGGGAAGTTTGACCGGGATGAGCGCCGGATTCAGCTCGGCTCTGCCCATGTTGACCGTGGCGTAGGCGACCTCTCCGTAGACCTTTTCCACTGTAACCTCACGGACTCCGCTGAGAGTCTCGATCGTGATCGAGTCGCGGTCGACGAGCTTGTTGTCGATCATATACTTGGCGATGCAGCGCGCCGCGTTGCCGCACATTCTGCCCTCGGTGCCGTCGAGGTTGAACATCCGCATCTTCACGTCGGCGACGTCCGACGGGTACATCAGCACTACTCCGTCGCCGCCGATTCCGAAATGACGGTCGGAGAGGCGTATCGAAAGTCCCTCGGGATTGTCGATCTTCTGCCTGAAGCAGTCGAAGTAGATATAGTCGTTGCCGCAGGCTTCCATCTTGGTGAACTCGAGCGAAGCCTTCTCGGAGCGCATATTGTTGATGTCGACGAGCTCGGTGCAGGCCTGCGAGTAGCGGCTCTTGAGGCAGTCGGCGACGGCGTTTGCGGTGTCTATCGAGGTCAGGCAGGGGATAGCGCGCTCGACAGCCTTGCGGCGGATCTTGACGCTGTCGCGGGTGGGTATTCTTCCCTTTGCCGAGGTCGAGATGACGTAGTCGATCCAGCCCGACTCGATGAGCTTAAGCGTATTGTTCTCGCCCTCGTGGATCTTATCGACGATCTTGCACTTGAGTCCGTAGTCCTCGATGACCTTAGCCGTTCCGCGGGTCGCGTAGAGGTCGAAGCCGAGATCGTACCAGCGCTTCGCAGTCTCGCCGACCTCCGATTTGTCGCTGTCGCGGACGGTGATGAACACGCCGCCCTGCTTCTTCATCGAGTAGCCAGCCGCGACAAGTCCCTTGTAGAGCGCTTCCTCGCGGGTCGACGCCAGTCCGAGCACCTCTCCGGTAGACTTCATCTCGGGTCCGAGGTGGTTGTCGACGTTCATCAGCTTCTCGAACGAGAATACCGGCACCTTGACCGCGACATAGGGCGAGGTCTTGTAGAGCCCGGTTCCGTAGCCCATGTCGGCTAACTTTTCGCCGAGCATAGCTCTCGTCGCGAGATCGACCATCGGCACTCCCGTGACCTTCGAGATATAGGGTATCGTTCTCGACGAGCGCGGGTTGACCTCGATGACGTAGAGCTCGTTCTTGTAGATGAGGTACTGAATGTTGACAAGTCCCTTTATCGCGAGCGAGACCGACAGCTTCTTGGTGCAGTCGATGATGTCGGCGCGGAGCTTGTCGTTGATGTTCCACGACGGGTAGACGGCTATCGAGTCGCCCGAGTGGATTCCGGTGCGCTCGACGTGCTCCATGATTCCGGCGATGAGGATATCCTCGCCGTCGCAGATAGCGTCGACCTCGAGCTCGATTCCCATCAGGTATTTGTCGATGAGCACCGGGTTCTCAATGTTGTGCGAGAGGATTATCGCCATGTACTCCTTGATATCGTCGTCGGTGAAGGCGATTATCATGTTCTGACCGCCGAGCACGTAGGACGGACGCATCAGCACCGGATTGCCTATGCGGTTCGCGATTTCAAGCGCCTCCTCGGTGGTCATGACCGTGAAGCCCTCGGGACGCTTGATGTGATGGAGCTCGAGCAGCTCGTCAAAGCGCTCTCTGTCCTCAGCCGCGTCGATGGAGTCGGCGGAGGTTCCGAGGATATTTACTCCGTTCTCGGACATGAACTTAGTGAGCTTGATAGCCGTCTGACCGCCGAACGCGACGACCACTCCGAACGGCTTTTCAGTCTCTATGATGTTCATTACGTCCTCGTTGGTCAGCGGCTCGAAGTA
>CACXED010000026.1 GCA_902766575.1 uncultured Ruminococcus sp.
AACGCTGATTTAAGGTTGTTTTCGCAGAAAAAAGCCCATAGATTCAAGCCTTTTTTCTGCGAAAACCCGATTTATTCAGCTTATCCTTAATATTCTTCGGTCATATTCGAATTGAGCACGATGTCTCCCTTGGAGACCGTCACCTCAAATCCGGAATTTGTCGGGAGATCCGAGACCTCCCAGAAGCCGCCCTTGGATTCGCCGTCGAGCTTTACGCCGCCTAACTCGGTAAAGAGGTCGAGATTCACAGAGCCGAGCTGTCCGCGGTAGCCGAACCTGAAATCCCCGGTGCCGAGCTTTGCGCTGATCTTGACTGCGGAGGACGCGATAAGCTCGGCGTCTCCCTTTTCAATCTCCAGCGAGAGCTTTGAGATATCGCAGCTGTCGATGATCAGCCCTCCCGTTCCTATCGAGATATTCGCGGCGGAGGTAGTTGTGATATCGTCAAGGCTCAGGCTTCCCTCGCCTATCGTGACGTTGTAGTCCGACTGCGACGAGTTTGAGCTGATGCTGACGTTTCCTCGCTCGACCTTACATTCAAAGATCTTGACCGGACAGTCGTCGGTGACGTAGATGTTGACCGTCTTGTCCCGGCCGCGGATATTGTGGTAGTTCACAAGGCTCCGCAGCCCCTTGAAGTTGAACACGAGCGACGCTATATCGGATATCTCCGAGAAATCCGAGTTGTTGCTGACCGTGAGTATGCGGTTGGAGCTTGTGAACTCGTACATTCCCTCGGCGAAGTTGATAAGCTCCACATAGGGCTTGGACGCGCCGCCGATGATGTTGACGTCGGCTTCCTTGACGTTGACGGATATCTTTCCGATGGTATCGTCGTCATACTCGTAGGTGTAGATATAGTCCTCGTCGCCGTCGGCGGTACCGGCGAGCAGATCAACGCCCTCCTTGGCCGCCATGCTCTGTCCGACTCTCATGCAGGCGTAGCCGCCTATCCCGAACAGCAGAGCGACTACAAGAAAAATTATTGATACGGGCTTCACAGCTTGGCACACTCCCTTCTGAGATAATCGAACAGCACGCGCAGTCTGCCCCAGAGATAACGGAACAGCCTGCCCACGAGCCTTATCAGGATCGGAAGAAGTCTGACCGCGAAATTGTAGAGCAGTATGCAGATGAACATCGCCGCGCTGCCCGCGAGCACTCCGAGCCCCAGCTCGTAAAGTCCCACCGGCACCGAGCTGAACAGCTGCGAGACGCCGTAGATTATTCCGACCAGAGCCAGAGCCGTTCCGACCGCCGCTCCCGCGATGACGAGCGCTATCGAGCCGATTATCATCGCCGCCAGGCCCGCCCAGACTATCACAAACAGCGCCAGAGCCGCAAGTCCGAGCGGCAGCGTCAGCGGCAGGCTCACCGCGAACAGCACCCAGAATATCGTGCTGTTCGGAGCGGGCTCCTCGTCGATATATTCGGGCGGACGCGAGGAGCTCTCCGGCGTCTCGCCGACAGGAGGATAACTATCCGGCTGAAGCTCGGGCTCGGACGGCCCGGAGCGGGTGAGCCCGGCGGGCTGATCGCCGTCGGATGTCTGAGGCTCGTCCGGCGGCTGCGGCTCGTATGTCGGCTCAGTGCCGTCAGAGCCGACGTCCTCGGGAGCGGGCGGCTCGGTCTCGGCCGGAGGCTCGTCCTGATCCTTTACGCGGTCGACGGTCAGAGTCCGCTCGGCGAGACGGTTGATCTGATCGTAGCGCTCCGAGACCTGCTCGGCGATATTGTCGGCGATGCGGTCTATGTCGTCGAGCAGACTGCCGTTTCCGGCGGCGGGATCGTTGATCATCCGGTCGTAAAAGCGGTCGAAGCGCTCCATGTACGGCTCGATGTCGCTGTCCGAGATATCCCGGTCGACGAGAGCCGCGCGGAGCTTATCGAGAAATTCCTGTTTTTCGGTCATCAGTTTACAATCACACTCCTGTTTTTTATTCGAAACAGAGAAAAGTTTTCAAAAAGTACTTTCATATCACCCATGACATATGGTATAATATTCTGTAATATGATCCGCGGCGGGCAGATATGCGTCAGATCGCGCCCCTCTGTCGGCGCCCCCTATATATTCTAACAGAAAAAGGAGCAAAATGCAATATGCGAATGAGAAAAAAAAAGCACGGAGCCGAAAGAATTGAAGCGTGTTCCGACTTACTGATACAGAATACGACTCTCTCCGGCGATAAAATACTGGAAATATTCAAAAGAGACGACGGCGGCTCTCACCC
>CACXED010000027.1 GCA_902766575.1 uncultured Ruminococcus sp.
AACAGCACTCAGAGAGTAGGGAACAGCTCTATTGCGGTCGAGAAGCCCCGCCTTGCCCCCGAGATGAAAGAGTCGAACAGCGGCTTTTTTGAGGTCAGTATCAGCACTCCGCAGAGCGCGATGACGGCAGGTATCAGACCGGCGGAGATTCGCTCGATCATCTTCTGAACGCCCGGCAGACGAGCTTTGATGAGACAAGAGCGGTCAGCGTCCCGATAAGCCCGCAGAGCCAGATCTTAGGTAGCAGAGCGAACATGACCGACGCTCCCGCCGCTCGTCTCAGAGCGAGGACGGTGGTCGGTATCACAGAGAACGAGGCTGTGTTCAGAACCGTCAGCGTCACCGCGTCGTCAGATGCGCGCTCCGGCTCGGGCTGACTGCTCTGCATCTCGTTCAGCGCAGAGATCGCGAGCGGCGTCGCGGCGTTTCCTATCCCGAGCAGATTTGCGGCTATGCAGGCGACCGCGCTGTCGAGTCCCTTTTTAGTCCGCGAGGTCTCGGGGAAGATCAGCTTCATCAGCGGCGAGAGCAGTGCCGACAGTCTGGTTATCGCGCCCGCCTCTCTGAGAACCTCCATCACGCCGTTCCAGAGACTCATAGCGCCGATCAGCGACAGCGTTACGCTGACCGCGCGCCCGGCTCCGTCGAGCACCGCGGCGGAGATTTCGGGCGTCGTACCGGCAAAAATAGACCAGATGAACGAGATAATACAGATCACAGAAAACACAATTCCGAGCATACAGCATCCATTCTCCATTCTTGACAAAACAATATAGTAAAATTCGCGTATAATTTGTCGAAAATTTTCGAAAAAAATTCTTGACTTTCGGCCAAAAGTATGGTAAAATATGTATACAAAGGATGGCGTGAGCCAAATTTTGAATCTGCGCATTGAAAAGATTGAAAGGAAAGAAAGAAAATGAAATCAACAGGAATCGTTCGCCGCATTGACGAACTCGGACGCATCGTACTCCCGATCGAACTCCGCAACAAGATGGACATAAAGACCAGAGATTCGGTCGAGATATTTGTCGATGAGGACAAGATCATCCTTAAAAAGTATGTTCCTGCCTGCCTGTTCTGCGGTAACGCTGACGACGTTATCCTCTATCGCGGCAAGCTCATCTGCAAGCACTGTCTCGCTGAAATGAACAAGCTCAGCGACTGATCGCTCATATAAAAGATATTGCCTTTCGCATTCAATTATGCGAAAGGCAAATTTTATTTAATAAGCTGATCAATGGTCTCGACTATCTCATCGTCAGACGCGAGCTGCTCGAGCACGAACATCCCGGCGCCGCAGCTTTCGACGCAGCGACCCTTATCGTCAATGCTGACAGAGGTCTCACGGCGCTTCCAGAGGCTGCTGTCGGTCACGGCGCAGTAGACGGTGATCAGATCCCAGCTCTGACGCAGAAAACTCTTGCCGTCGGAGAAGGTCAGATACGCCTCGCGAACCGGATGACCCTCGGGCAGGCGCTCGTTCGGATGACCGGTGAAGATGTGGTTCCCAAGCTCGTGCGGCGCGAAAACGATCGGAACCGGCATCTCGGCGACGACTCTCTGAGCGGAGGGGATGTCCATAAGCACGTTCCACTCCACGTAGTCGGGACGGTCAAAGCTGCCGAGCATTGTCACAAATTCCGAAACCGAACGGCGTATAAGCTCCCGTCCGGACAGCGGCGAGATGTCGTCAGCCGGAGAATCGAGCAGCCCGGCGATATTCCTCAGCGGTCCGATCGCGATCAGCGTCACGTCGGAGTTTTCGGCAAGCGCGCGCCTGAGCACACGGACTGCGTCCTCGGTCGAGACCTTTTTGGCGCCGAAGCGCTCGCAGCAAGGCTTTGTGTACTTTGCCAGATTGGGTGAGGACATAAAATCCGCGTCTTTGAGGCTTCCGACCGGGACAGACGAAAAGCCGAAGTAATCGAGCTCATACCGGACGAAATATGCTCCCCACGGATTGCCTATGCAGTAGGTGACGGCGAGCAGCTCCGCGTCGCCGCGCGTTGCGAGATTGCAGGCGACGGCAAGCGCTCCCGCGTCGTCGCAGTCGCCGCCGAGATCGGTGTCAATTATGATTTTTTTCATTTTTCTCTTTTCTCTTTCTTTAGGATAAGCTGAATAAATCGGGTTTTCGCAGAAAAAAGGCTTGAATCTATGGGCTTTTTTCTGCGAAAACAACCTTAAATCAGCGTT
>CACXED010000028.1 GCA_902766575.1 uncultured Ruminococcus sp.
CCGCGGAAAAGATAGATATTTCACCTTTCATGAGCTCGCCCGACACTCCCGGCGAGGCTCAGCTTCTCTGGCATAAGGCAGGGAGACTTCCCGACTACAACTACGGCTCGAACGTTCTCGAATACCGCTGGTGCGAGGACGTCTGGTGGCACTACGAAACAACGCTCACGGTCGAGGACAGACCCGGCTTTGAGCCCTTTGTCACATTCGACTGCATCGACTACCGCTATACGATAAAGGTTGACGGGAATATCGCCGCCGACGGCGAGGGAATGTTCACTCCCGTTCGCGTACCGCTGTCCGCATATACCGGAAAGACGGTGAAGCTCGAGTGCATCGTACATCCTATTCCCAAGGTCGAGGGAGTCCCCGCGACCCGCGATCAGGCGCGCGAATCGGTCAAGCCGCCGGTCAGCTACGGCTGGGACTGGCACCCGAGGCTCGTACCCTCGGGCATCTCAGGGAGCGTCAGACTTGAGTATCTCCCAAAGATACGCATCGACTCCTGCGAGATCACCTACGAGCTCAGCGACGATCTCGGAACCGCGGAGCTCCGCGTCTCGGCAGAGACTGTCGGCAGCGCGCACACCATCGTCGCGTTCATAACCGACGCAAACGGCGATACCGTGGCTTCTGACGCGGTCAGAGCTGTCCCCGGCAGAAACGAGCTGAAGCTCACGCTGAAATCGCCGAAGCTCTGGTGGCCGGCACGTCAGGGCGAGCAGTACCTCTACACAGTCCACACCGAGCTTTTCTCCGAAAACGGAGAGCTCTCGTCCGAATGTTCAAAGGAGCTCGGACTGCGGCGCGTAAGGCTCGTCATGAACGCCGACGGCTGGGAAAAGGGCTTTCCGAAATCCCAGGGCGAGCACCCGTTCACCCTCGAGATCAACGGCAGAAAAATCTTCTGCAAGGGCTCGAACTTCGTCAGCCCGGACATCTTCTACTCGCTGAACACGCCCGAAAGATACCGTCAGCTCATAACCCTCGCGCTCGACGCGAACATGAACATTTTCAGAATGTGGGGCGGTTCGCCGGTCAACAAGACCGAGTTCTTCGAGCTCTGCGATAAGCTCGGAATGATGGTCTGGCAGGAGTTCCCGCTCGCCTGCAACAACTATCCCGACAAGGACGCTTACCTGACCGTGCTCGAAAAGGAAGCGACCTCTATCGTCAAGAAGCTCCGCGAGCATCCGTCGGTCGTGCTCTGGTGCGGAGGAAACGAGCTGTTCAACAGCTGGTCGGGCATGACCAACCAGTCGCTGGCGCTCAGGATTCTCGACCGCGTCACTCTTACATATGACCGGAAAACGCCGTTCATCATGACCTCGCCGATCTACGGAGTGGCTCACGGCCCCTATGTCAATATCGTCGACGACTCGACCGGCATGGAGGCGATAACCATGATGACCGCTTCCGATCACACCGCTTACACCGAGTTCGGCTGTCCCGGACCGGCTCAGTACGACTATATCAGGAAGTACATAAGCGACGAGGACCTCGGAACCTTCTTTGAGCTCCAGACCTTCGACCCGAACGGTAAGACTCACGCCGGGCTTGCGAACCTCGACGAAAAGCTCACCAACCCGTGGTTCCTGCACCACGCGATCAAGGCTCATTACCCCTACGACACATGGTTCAGAATCAATGAGATCTACCGCTACTTCCATAAAACCGACTCGCTCGAGGAGTGCTGCGAGCTCGGGCAGATCATTCAGGGCGCCTGCTACAAGGTCATGTTCGGTCAGGCGCGCATCAAGTGGCCGCGCACCTCGATGGCGGTCAACTGGGACTTCAACGAGCCGTGGCCCTGCTTTGCCGGAAATTCGCTGATAGCCTATCCAGAGATAGTAAAGCCCGCCTACTTCGACGTCAAGCAGGCTCTGCGCGACCGTATGCTGGCGCTCGACCTGAATCGGCTGCGCTATGCTCCGGGCGAGGAGGCTGAAGTTGGGATATACGCGCTGAACGATCTTCCCGACGCCCTTTCCGGAGGCGATTTTGAGATAACCCTCGATTTCGACGACGCTGACGAGACGCATACCGAGCTTATGCGCGGCAGCTTCTCCGAGGTCCCCGGTACCTCGTCGCTCAAGATAGGAACGCTGAAATTCAAGGTTCCCGAGGACGTCAGCAAAACCTTCCGTTTGACGTTTTTTTGTAATGATGCGGCGACCACCGAGAGCTACACGCTGTTCAGAAAGGACGAGGAGTAAAAATCATCCGGGCTGCGGCGGATGCAGCCCTGTATCGGTCAATTCGCCTGAGCTCTCCTCAGTCTCCGTTGCCTCTGCTGACGGTAGGCTCGACAGCAAGGTCAACGACATCCGATAACCTGTAATCCAGATAAAACTCACGCCCGGAGAATTTTAAAATTCCTCGGGCGTCTCTTTATTATTGCCTTAATACTTCACTTTCCTGCTCTGGCAAAC
>CACXED010000029.1 GCA_902766575.1 uncultured Ruminococcus sp.
GAGTTGTACACCGCGTCGTCGACGATATCTCCGGTCTGCTCGTCTACGTAGAAGGAGTTGACGACGTCCTCGCGGTAGAGGACGTTGATGGTCTCGCCGTTAAAATTGAGACCAGCCGGGAGATCGTCGCTCTCAATTCCGGGCTCGGTTTCGATAGCAGAGCTCTGCCCTCCGTCGGTCGTTACAGTCGGAGCCTCCGCCGGAGATTCTCCACAGGAAGCTGCAAGCATCGTCCCGATTGAAAACAGCAGCAAAATCGATGTAAGTCTCTTTTTCATGGTAAGCCTCCTTGAATTTTGTGAAATTATTCGAAATATATTTACTTTTTCATTTCCGTATGATATAATAGTACCATACAAAAACGATGTTTGTAAATATATCATATCACAGAGGCTCTGTCATTTCATCAACAATAAACTCAATTTTGCAAACTATCGTCCAATTTGTCCGAAAACCCAGGGGGATGTGTCAAAATCATGGCTGAAGATTTGTTGAAAGTGTACAGCGTCCGCTCTGTACCCGGACGCCGCGAATTCTATCCGCATCACCACAACGAGCTTGAGCTCGCATATTTCCGGAGCGGGAACGGGGTCTACTCGGTTACCGGACGCGAGTACCCTATCGCACCGGGGGATATTTTCCTTTTCGCGTCGAGCGAGATACACAAGATCACCTATGTCGACCCGTCCTGCGAGATGGAAGCGCTGAATTTTCATTTTCTCCCGCGACTGCTGTTGACCGAGAACGGCGGAGTCGATCTTCCCCGGGTATTTTTCGGGCGAAAGGACGGCGCCAACCGCATCACGCCCGAGCTCGCAGGCAGCTGTTATCCCGAGATCTGCTCGGCGCTCTCGGACTGCGAGCGCGAAATGCGCGAGAAGCTCGAGGGGTACCTGCTTCTCGCGCGTCAGGATCTGTTCCGCGCGCTCGTGCTGATAATGCGGAGCTGCGATCTCATCGGCGAGAGCAAGCGCCGAACCGGATCGGTGGACGGTATCGCGCGGGCGCTCGACTATATCGACTCAAATTATCTCAGCGAAATTACGATCGCCGGGCTCTGCGGCATCGCGAGGATGAGCCGCAGCAATTTCGAGCGCCTGTTCGTGATGATGACCGGCGTCCCGGTGCTCGAATACGTCAAGCGCCGGAGGATCGACCACGCCGCCGAGCTGCTCCGCTCGACCGATCTCACGGTTCTCGACGCCGCTCTTGCCAGCGGCTATCACAACACCGCAAATTTCAACAAGCAGTTCAGACAGGTGATGGGAACGACGCCGAATGAATACAGGAAAAGAAAATAGACAAAGAGACGCTTTTGAGGCGTCTCTTTTATCATTATCATACATTCAGCTCGACTTCAGCCGCTGCGTCTCCGGTCGCGAGGATCGGGTCGATGACGTCGCGGATGAACTCCTCCACCTGATGCTCGGAGCGTCCGGTGTAGTTCCTCGGGTCGAGGTTCTTCACGATCTCGTCGCGGGTGAGACCGAAGCGCGTGTCGGCGGCGATGCGCTCGATCAGGTCGTTGTCGAGTCCCTCCTCCTTGACGCGCTTTCCGGCGGCGATCGAGTGCTCGCGGATGAGCTCGTGCAGGGTCTGGCGGTCTCCGCCCTTCTTGACCGCGTCCATGAGAATATTCTCGGACGCGATGAAAGGCAGCTCGTTCATTATCCTGCGCTCGACCATCTTCGGATAGACGACAAGCCCGGCGGTGACGTTGATGTAGATATTCAGTATCGAATCGACCGCGAGGAAGCCCTCAGCCATCGAAAGACGCTTGTTCGCCGAGTCGTCGAGCGTGCGCTCGAACCACTGGGTCGACGCGGTGATCTCGGGATTGATAGAGTCGGAGATAACGTATCTCGCGAGAGCGCAGATACGCTCGCAGCGCATCGGATTGCGCTTGTAGGGCATCGCCGACGAGCCGATCTGATTCTTCTCAAAGGGCTCCTCCATCTCCTTGAAGGACTGGAGAATACGAAGATCGTTAGCAAACTTGTACGCCGACTGCGCGATGCCGGTGAGGACGTTCATCACGCGGCTGTCGTGCTTGCGCGAGTAGGTCTGACCCGAAACCGGCACGCAGGAGTCAAAGCCCATCTCAGCGGCGATATCGTCCTCGACCTGCTTGATCTTAGCCTCGTCGCCGTCGAACAGCTCGAGGAAGCTCGCCTGAGTTCCGGTGGTTCCCTTTGAGCCGAGCAGCTTCAGCGAGCCTGCGACATAATCGAGATCCTCGACGTCGAGCGACAGCTCATAGAGCCAGAGCGACGCGCGCTTTCCGACCGTCGTGAGCTGCGCGGGCTGAAGATGTGTGTAGCCGAGCGCGGGCATACCCTTGTACTCGAGTGCGAAATCACGGAGATTCTTAATCACGGTCAGCAGCTTTGAGCGGACGAGCTTAAGAGCTTCGCGCATGATGATAACATCGGTGTTGTCGCCGACGTAGCAGGAGGTCGCGCCGAGATGGATTATCGGGCGAGCCTTGGGGCACTGATCACCGTAGGCATGGACGTGAGCCATGACGTCGTGGCGGAGCTTCTTTTCGTAGGCTTCGGCGGCGTCGTAATTGATATCGTCCTTGTGAGCCTCGAGCTCGGCGATCTGCTCGTCGGTGATGTCGAGCCCGGCTTTCTTCTCAGCCTTGGCGAGAGCTATCCAGAGACGGCGGAAGGTGCGGAACTTCATGTTCTGCGAGAAAAGATACTGCATCTCGTCGCTCGCGTAGCGCGTGGAGAACGGCGATTCATAAATGTCGCGGATGTCTTTCATTATTTTTTCCCCTTTTTTCGAGAATTATTTCCTATATAATTATATCACGAATTACGGCGTATGTCAACAAAAAACGCAAATGTGTGAGCAAATGCGTTTTTGCTTTATGTTAATTTACTCGGCGATGAGCTTCTCGACCGCCGCGATTCTTACGCAGAGGCAGAGCACATCGCACGCCTTTTTGAGCTCCTCGCAGGACGGATAGGTCGGAGCTATGCGCAGATTGCGGTCGCGCGGATCGATTCCGTAGGGGAAGGTCGCGCCGACCTTTGTGAGCGTCAGCCCGGCGTTTTTGCAGAGCTCGTAGACCCGCTTGGCGGTGCCGTCCATCACGTTCAGACTGATGAAATAGCCGCCCTTCGGCTTTGTCCAGTCCGCGATGCCGAGACCGGCAAGCTCGCTTTCAAACGTCGAGAGCACTATCTCGAATTTCGGACGAATGATCGACGCGTGGAGCTTCATGTGACGGCGCAGACTGTCTGCGTCCTTGAAATACTTGACGTGGCGGAGCATATTCAGCTTGTCAAAGCCGATCGTCTGGATCGACATTATTGACTTGATCTGCGCGAGGTTGGCGTCGCTGGCGGCGAGGATTGCGACTCCCGAGCCGGGGAAGCTGATCTTTGAGGTCGACGCGAAGTAGAAGATCCGATCCTCGTTGCCGCATTTTTTCGCCTCGGCGAAGATGTCGAGCAGCTTGTCGCCGTCGTCGGTCAGGTCGTGAACCGCGTAGGCATTGTCCCACATGATCCTGAAATCCTTTGCCGCGGTCTTCATCGAAGCAAAGCGGCGGACGACCTCGTCGGAGTAGGTTATTCCCTCGGGATTGGAGTATTTCGGGACGCACCAGATGCCCTTAATCGTGTCGTCGGAGGCGACTAACTTCTCCACGATATTCATATCGGGCCCCTCGGGCGTCATCGGGACGGTGATCAGCTCAAAGCCGAGGCTCTCGGTTATCGCGAAGTGGCGGTCGTAGCCCGGCGCGGGACAGAGGAACTTGCGCTTTTCGACCATGCACCACGGCTTATCGCCGCCGACGACTCCGTAGAGCATCGCGCGGGCGATTGTGTCGTACATCAGGTTAAGGCTCGAGTTTCCGCCGACCAGAATATTTGAAGCGGGAATCCCGTAGACGTCGGAAAAGAGCTTTTTTGCTTCCGGAATACCGTCGAGAAGTCCGTAGTTGCGGCAGTCGAGACCGTTTTCCGCCAGACAGTCCGACCCTTTGTCGATGATTCCGAGCATTCCCTCGGTTATATCGAGCTGATCCATGTTCGGTTTGCCGCGGGACATATCGAGCTTCAGCCCGAGGCCCTTGAAAATATCGTACTGGCTTTGAAGCCGTTCGAGCTCGGCCCTGAGCATCGGCTTGGTTAATGACGAGTATTCCATGCTGAGGATTCTCCTTTTTCGAGACGATTTTTTATTTATTTGCAATACGCTGATCTTCAAATTGCATTATTTCCGAAGATTATAGCTATATTATATCATAATTCGCCTAAAATTGCAAGAGAAAAGCCGAATAAAATCTATTTCCTACATATTTTGTAGCTGTCGCCAATCAGCGGCTCACATACAGCATATGCGTTGTGCAACATATACGTTTCTGTGCTCAGTGCGTAATACCGGGTTCTTATATCCACTGATATTTTGTAAAAAACGACAATATAATTACTATTGACAAATCAGCCCGGGGGATTTATAATATTTCATTATAAGAGAAATCGTCCATTTAATGTCATAATTTTGAATAAAAAGGTAATCTATATGTCATATACAAGATATTTCTTGGTTCCCGACTACTACACAAAATTCGCCTGCAAGTGCGGAGACTGCCGTTCGACCTGCTGCAGCGGCTGGGGGATAACGGTCAGCATGGAGGAATACTTCAGCCTGCTCGGCCGTGACTGCTCGCCTGAGCTCAGACGTCGGCTCGACACGGCGTTCCACCTCGCCGAGCAGCGCTCGCCCGAGCATTACGCGATGGTCACTCCGCGCTTCGACGGTCACTGCCGTCTCCAGGCTGACGACGGCTACTGTATGC
>CACXED010000030.1 GCA_902766575.1 uncultured Ruminococcus sp.
ATACAAAAATCCGCAGGCAGGGTACCGCCCCTGTCAAGGATTTTTGTGAAGTATGACGGAAAAAGGTCAAGCAGATGCGTGCTTAAGGCGTTAGCCGTGAATTGTGCGGTATTGCCTTAAGATGGTTCGGCTTCGACCCATGTCTTAGCTCAGTCGGCGCTTTTTTATAATAGTTTCTGAATTCGCGCGCAAAGACGCTCTGGGACGAGAAGCCGCAGTCGAGCGCGATCCGCTGGAGCGTCTCGTCGGTGTTGGTTATCATGTTCAGCGCAAAGATCAGCCTGACGCGCTTGAGATACTGCCCGAAGGTCAGCCCGATATTCTCGCTGAACACTCTGCCGAGATAGTTCGGAGTGACGCCGAGCCGCTTTGCCGCCGACGCGAGAGTCAGACGCTCGCCGAAGCTGCGCCGGATGAGATCGACCGCCGATGAAGCGAGACGGTTCTTCGATTCAGGCTCGGCGACCCGCTCGGTGCAGCGTCTGACGAGCTCGGCGCAGAGCCGGTTAACGGTATTGCGCCGGAGGATTTCGGTGTAATCGTCCGGAGCGAGGCTGTCGCGCTTTGCGTCGTCGAGCAGAGCGGCAATGAAGTCAAAGCTTTCCGAGATATCGGCGACGAGAGGCCCGCTGGCGGTCAGCGCGCCCATCAGTCCGGGCTCGATATAGGCGCTCGTGAAGCGCAGAGTGCAGACCTCGAGCCGCTCGCCCTCCGAAAGCTCGTAGCGGTGAACGTCGGTCGGGCGGACGAGAAACATCATTCCCCGCGAGAGCGAAAACCGCATACCGTTTATACAGGTAAAGGCGCTCCCGCTCATCACGAGCTCGAGCTCGTAGAAATCGTGATAATGGAGTCTGCGCTTCCATCTGACGCTCTTTTTTTCGTAATAATCTATCGAGAAGTCCTCGCCGCTCTGACCGATGTGCCAGAGACCGCCGACGAGCTCGACGTCGTATCTGTCCTCAAGCCTGCGCTTCATTTTCATCACCATCTTTATTATACATTATTGATATGGCAAGGTCAAGCGGGAATCTTTGATAATTTCAACACTGTCTTGACGATACGAACAAAAGTATCAGTCTGAGCGCCGCCGATATGTCGAAGCTGACGCCCGGCTCGCGGACGAGCCGCAAAAATATTATTCTGCCGTGATCGGAGCCGGGGTTGCTCCGGTGAGTCGAGCTTTTCCGACCTGAAGCGACCGGAAGCGCGAAAGGCTCTGTTCGCCTCTGCGAACGCCGTCGGAAAGCCGGCATTGCCTGTTAATACCGCTAAGCAGAAAGGAGGAGACAGCAATGTCCGAGTGTCCAGAATGTCGTGAGGGCATGAGCTCGCCGGTCAACAGAACCTGCCCGGCGACCGGATTCCAGCGCGTCAGAGTCTGCGTGCCTGTGACCGTAGCGCCCTTTGCGACGCCGATGCCGACCCGCACGAAGTGCTGCGGCGATCCGGTGGTAACGTCGGGAGACACCGCCTGCGAAGGCAGAAAGAACGGAGTCTGTGTCTTTACGATAAGCCAGTCGCTCTGCATCGAGGTTCCGATCGAGTTCGGAGCTACCGCCACCCCGGGCGACACCTTCGTCGAGTGCGCCGGAGCTTCCGACAGAGATATCTGCACCGGCTGCGGCGATCCCAGCGAGGATTGACCGGTATGTGAGGTGTGAGCGATGCGCAAAATGAACGACGGGAGCTGCTGCCCGCCGGGAGAGCTCTGCCGGGCCGCAAGACAGCCTGCGGAGCTCATGACCGAAGCGGAGCTCAAACCGTCGGCGGTGATCGAGGATGTGGACTTCATCTGCTGCGGTGAGCCGGTCGTCACCCGTCTGCCCGACTGCGAGGACGGCGTCTGCCGTATACTCGTGCGGCAGAATGTCATTCTGACGATCACGCTCCGTTGGAAGATCGACGCCGAAACCGGCGACGCAGGCATGATCTGCAAGTGACAAACAAAAGCGGACGCTATGCGTCCGCTTTTGCCGTTTTTGGATTTTCAGCCCTCGGTGCAGTACTCGATAACACCGGTGTAGTATTCGATGACCGAATTCTTGTTCGATTCGATCTGCGAGGATATGGAGCCTGCGTCCTTGACCATGCTCGGGAGCTTCATCGTCCAGCCGTTGAAGCCGTCGTAGAGGTAGCCGAAGTCGATGACGCGCGAGTCGAGAATCATTCTTATCATAGCCATCGACTCGTCGTCGCGCGCGCCCTTCTGTTCGAGCGCGAGCGAGCAGTATTTCGGAGTGATATCGCGATATGTCGCGGCGCTCATAGCCTCGGTGACTGCGCCGAGCATTTCGCGCTTATCCTCGTCTGCGTCGGCGGGGAATACCATGATGTTCGCGCCGCCGTCCACGAGGGTGTAATATTCCTCCTGATCCTCGTCGTATTTCGGAAGCGGGAGAACGCCGTAGTCGTCGGTGAACTTTCGCATATCCTCTTTGATAAGATCCTGCACCTGAAGCGGGGAGAAAACAACGGTTCCGTTGATGAAAAGTGCGCGTCTTGAATGAACAGAGGTAGATACCGGGTCGGTCTGATGCACAGAGCCCTCATTCACATTGAACAGGGTCGAGAGCTTTGTGAGCGCGTCGATAGCTTTTTCGGTCGCTATCGAGTTGACAGGGTTCAGATCATTGTCAAGCTCGACCATGCGCGCTCCGCAGCCGTAGAGGAACGCGGCGAGCTGACAGCCGTCCTGCGCGCCGCCGTAGCCGAAGATATCGCCCTCGTCGCGCAGCGTGTTGCCGTTGAGATCCTGATAGAGATCGACAATCAGCTTGTCCATATAGTCGATAGTCCATTTACCGTCGTTCACGACCTCATAGAGGTTGGGAAAATCAGGATGTTCCTCAGCCTTGGTCTTGTTGTAGACCAGCAGCCATGTCTGCTCGGTGTACATTATGCAGAGATCGCTCTCGATCATGTAGAGGTTATCGCCGACCGAAGCGTTCTGTATCGAGCGTGTGTACCACGGCTTGTCAAAATCCATATAGGGAACGCTGTTCCAGTCGCCGAGGATACCCTTTGTCGCGAGTGCGGCGGTACTGAAAAGCTGACCGAACACTAAATCGTAGTCGTCAGAGCCGGAGAGCACCGACTGCTCGAGCAGCGATCCTATTTCATTATAGGTCTTGCGCTCGGTGGGAGTGAATTTGACTTTGAAACGCTCCTGGATATCGGCGTTGCGGTTGTAGATAGCGTCGCTGACGACCTCTCCGGTGGATTCCTCCTGATAGAAGCTGTTTATGGTTGATTCCTGCTCGATGGTTCGGAACTCTTTTCCGCCGAAGTCGAGCTTCGGAACTGCGTCGGTGAGCGCGGTCGTGACCTCGGCGGTGGTGTCGCCGGAGGTGTCAGCCGCAGTGGTAACATTTCCGCTGTCCGAGGACGAGCCGCACGACGCCAGCGATGCGAGCATAGCGGCAAGAATAAACAGAGATGTCATTTTTGCAGAGTTTTTTCTCATTTTATAACATTCCTTTCTTGATTATTAAATTGCTATAGACCTTTATATACACATCTATTATACCATTTCCCGCGATTTTCCGCTATAAGCATTGTAACCGGATTCATAAGAAATGTGACCTGAAAATGCTTGACCAGAAGGCCGAAATATGATATAATCGTAAAGGGAGGGCGAAACGAATGAGATTGGAAATCAGGATATTTAACGGAATACATCTGATTTGTGAGGATAGCTATAACCTTAAAACCACAAAGGAGCATTATCCGCACACGCACGATTTCTGCGAGCTTTATTTTCATGTCGCGGGGAAGTGTACCTATATGGTCGAGAACGGCATATATCCGACCGACTACGGTACTTGCGTCATAACGCGGCACAATGAGCTGCATTGTGTCAGAATAGAGGAAAACTGCCAATACGAGCGCTTCTATTATCAGATATTCGACGGCGCTCTGCCCTTCCTCGGCTCTGACGCGCATATGCGCTGCTTTTTCGACCGCGGCTTCGGGCAGAACAACGTGATAGTCCTGCCACGCGAGCTGATGGACGAATGTCTCGCCCGGGCAAAGGAGACTGTCAGCGTCTATGAGAGCGGCGAACCCGACGCCGAGTCGGTCGGACTTGCGAATTTCCTCTTGACGATGCACTCGATAAACCGCTTCTACAATCAGGCGCTGTCGCTGAGCGAGGACAAGCGCTACGACAGCCTTGTCACAAACGCGCTGAGATACATAAATCAGAATCTC
>CACXED010000031.1 GCA_902766575.1 uncultured Ruminococcus sp.
CACGCGCCTGAGATATGTGCTGTTGTAATGGGTCAGTATGGTTTTGCATGACGGGCATTTGAAGGTATGGGTATGCGATTTCAGCTTTATTATTATTTTGTCCGGAGTTTCGATTGTTTCGGTTATCTGGAGTTCTTTGGGGTAGAAGCCCTGTAGGTTGATTGAAGTTCTGGTCATTGTGTTGCCTGCCTTGCGGTGATTGTTGATAAAATTATTAAATCACATTTTCAGGCGTTTGGCAAGAGTAAATGCTTATTTTTGCGATTGAACCCAAATTCGCCGTGACAGTATATTGACGGTGGAAAAATGTCGGCGGGTTTTATGATCAGCCGGACACAACCTGAGAATATCATTCGGCGTTTTCTCTCATCCGTTTACACAGTTCTTTCCTTACCTCAGGATGTTCCCACAACCACTCGGTCAGTCTTCCTTCGACTGTGGATTTTTTCCGATCCTCATTTCCGGTCAGCAGCCACTTAACACCGACCTCAAATGCCTCTCCGAGCTTTGCTGCAGTCTTTTCCGTCAGCACATTCTCTCCATTTTCAATCAGGCATATCGCCCGTCTTGGATTTATCTTTTTTAGCGTAATAATGCCGTACATTTCATATTGGCTTGTACTGCTCAATATCCCGAATCGAGTCTTATGTTCAGTATGTGTTTTGAAGCAATAAAGAGAATCTATATTCAGATGGAATTTTTTACCAAATATAAGGGATTATTCTGAGTCCTGGAGATCATAATTCATCGTATTTCTTCCGGCATTCCGCGTCTTATTAACCATATTTGCGATAAATCTCTGCTTTATTGCTTCCAGCAGCACAAGAAACTCGTTGCCAATTACTCTGTCAATTGTGTCTGCGAACACGAGATGCTGTCATGCAACTAACCGTTTCAGTCGTGTGGATATGTTCTCCACGGCTGTCTCGGTGTTATTCCATGATACGCTTTTGAGCAGTTTCATGTCATTCGGCTTGAGCAGTTTCGTGTCATTTCTGGGTGGGCAGTAACACGGTTCTTTTTTTCATTGGTTTCTTAACGCGCGGTAATCGCCGGGAGTGACGCCGGTCAGCTTCTGAAAGACGCGGTAAAAGCTGCGCACCGTGTCGTAGCCGACGCGCTCGGCGATGGCGTCGATATTGTCCGTAGTGCTGATGAGCTGGGATTTTGCGTCGTTTATACGAAGAATGTCGATATACCGCTTCACGCCGATGTGCAGGTTTTTATTGAACATATCGGACAGCATACGTGGTGAATAGCCGAAACGCTGGGCTACTTCCGCCGTGTCGAGCTTCGGGTCGCGATAATTGTCGAAAATGTAGGAGATCATTTCGAGCAGCGAATCGTCGCGTCTCGGGCGCGGCAGGGCTTTCTCCGAGTTCATCGCAAAGTATGAGATTATCGAATTTGCGACCGAGACGACAAACGCCGTTTCCTGCTGTGAGATCGGCTTTATGTGAAGCCGGTCGCTCCGGTCGCGGAGGGATTTCAGCATATGCTTAATTGTTTCGTCTACGTCGTGGAGCAGGATATAATCGTCTGGCAGGGTTTTTATTGCCGGAAGAAGCACGTGCGGCGGTATTGCGGTGTTGTAGAATTGATTATCTATTTGTACTTCGGTTGAATGTATACGTCCGCTGTTTATGAATAAACAATCATTTTTCTTCAGAATCGTTCTCTGTTCATCTGTGCATACATGAAGCTCTCCATTAAGGCAGTAAAGTATCTCGATTTTATAATGAAAATGCAGATGGTATATATGAATATTGACTTTATTATCTACAATCTGGCAGAATGGATATGAGAGCAGGTCGGCTTCAAGCTCGTAATCGTTTTTCATTAAATCACCTCGTAAAACTGGCATAAAACAATAACAAACTGTCATTTACATTATACACCTTTTATGTTATAATGTCAATACATACATAAAAAATATGGAGGATTAAAAATGAAAATCAAGAAAATCACAGCGCTTTTCCTTGCAGTTCTTCTCGCGGCAGGCACATTGTCCTGCGGAAGTGACAAGCCCTCGGGCAGCGACAACACCACCACCCCGACATCATCGAATGACACAACAGGCGAATACGACTACCCGGACGAAAACTTCGGCGGCTATGAGTTTACCTTTTACAATGCCGACCAGCAGTTCAACTGCTATATCCGTCTCGACTTTGAAGAGCAGACCGGCGAGGCGCTCGACGACGCAGTCTACAACCGCAACAGCCGTATAGAGGAACGTTTCAACTGTAAGATCAAAGAGCATCAGGCTGACGCTGCCGGTTGGGGAACAGGTCAGAGAAATATGTGTACTGAGATCACTCAGATGGTCATGGCGGGCGATAACGATTACGACGCGGCTTATCTTCCGATCCGCTTCCAGCCGGCAGTCGTTACCGAGGGCTATCTTACCGATCTCAAAACCATTCCGGAGCTTAAGCTCGGCGAAGCATGGTGGGACAATGCGTTCAACGATGAAATCGAGATAAACGGCAGTCTCTACACCGCATCAAGCCCGCTTAACTTAATGTCGCTCGACCTTGCGTGGGTAATACTGTTCAATCAGGACATGATGGATGACCGCTCGCTCGAATATCCCTATCAGCTCGTCCGTGACGGTAAGTGGACGCTCGACGCATTCAACAGCTATCTTACCGGAATTCCTACTCTCAACGGCGATGAATCATTCACTTGGAACGGAGACGGCAACTCGGTCTACGGAATCGCAAACCATACCGGCTCGATCGACGCATTCATTTTCTCCGCCGGAAACAAGCTGCTGTCCCGCGACGGCGACAGCTTCAAGTTCACCGCCGGAACAGACCGTATGTATTCGACTATCGAAAAGCTCACTTCAATGATGGATTATGAGTCCGGAAACGCCTACACAAACAACGAGTCTGATCTGAAAGCGAAGCTCGGATATA
>CACXED010000032.1 GCA_902766575.1 uncultured Ruminococcus sp.
ACAATCTGAAGGGGATCCGCATCGGCAAGGACAATCTCGCGAGATTCATAAATGGCTGAGCAGAATAATCAGCAAAAGCAGCGGAAGAAAAAGATCGCTGCCGCTGTCATAGCGTCGGCCTGCGTCGTGAGCGTTGCCGGGCTGTTTTTCCTGAACACCGGCGATCTCAGCTTCAACTTCGAATTTCCCAAAAAGGAGACCGAGCAGACCGTATACGACGGAAAAGGTCAGCATCGGCTCAGTCTCTACGACCCGGACTGGGAGTCGGATATCTTTGAGAATCAGGCGTGGCTCGACAAAAACCGCTATATAACCTATACAGAGAACGGGATGTCGCTCACGCTCGTCGACAATGACTACGCCTCCTGCGGAAAGCCGGTCGTGATGTTCGGCGCGTATGTCGACGCTCTCATGCACGGAGACGCAGAGGCGGTCAACTCTTTCTACACCGACAGCTATTTCGAAACTCACGAGCGCTTTGAAAAGATCACGATGCAGAAGCTCTACAACATCGAGGTCGAGTATGTCTCGGAGAAGTACGATGTATTTGACGGCAGAAATGTTGTCAAATATGTCTATAAATTCACATACATGATTATGGAAAACGACGGAACATTCCGGAACGATCTGATCAGCGACGCCATGCGTCCGCAGTATTACACACTGATCGAGGACGGCGACGATATCCGGATCTCGGATGTTTCCTACGTTTACACCGAATGACGGAGCGTATTTTGAAGGTTTATTTAATCAGACACGGACAGACCACCTGCAATGTCGGCGGAGTTCATCAGGGTTGGGGGCCGATCAGGCTGACCGCGCTCGGAAAGGAGCAGGCGAAAAGGGCTCGCGATAAGCTCTCGGGCGAGATTTTCGAAAAATACTATTGCTCCGACCTGCTGCGTACCCGGCAGACCGCTGAAATTGTTTTCCCCGAGATATATCACGGCGGCGGGTTTATCTTTGACGAGAACCTGCGCGAGATCGACACCGGAGCCTATTTCGGGCGCAGTCCCGCCGAGCTCACGAGTCTCTTCGGAGCCGAATACGACCGCAGACGCAGAATAATGGATCTCGGCCCATACGGCACGGAGAGCTCGGAGCATCTGAAATCCCGCGTCAGACGCTTCATGAAAAGGCTTGAAGCCGACGCTGAAGCCCATCAGCCGGAGAAGCTCGCGGTTGTGACGCACGGCGGGATAATCCGGACGTTCGCGCTGCTCGCGTCCGGACTGCCGGAGGAACTCGTCGAGCGTCTCCCCGCCGGAGCGCTCAGGCTGAACATCGGCAACTGCACGGTCAGCATTTTCGATTACAGCAAGGCCAAGGGCTGGTCGATCGACTCGATCGGGATATAAAAAAATCCGCGTGACGCAAAACTGCGCCGCGCGGTTTTTTAATGCTCTTTCGAGCCGGGCATATGAGTAAGCCATCTTCCGCTTCTGATTCGCCAGGTGAAGCAGCTTCCGCGGAAAATCCAGTCGAATATCATCGCTATCCAGACGCCGATAATTCCGAGCCCGAGCTTCACTCCGATCACCCATGTGAAGAAAATGCGGAAAAATACCATCGAGAAGATCGAGATCGTCATTGTGAATCTGACGTCCTGCGCCGCTCTGAGCGCGTTCGGCAGCACGAAGGACGGTGGCCAGAGCAGTATCGCAAATCCGTCGTGCAGAGTTATCAGTATCGCCGCGAGCTTCAGCGCTTCCGGCGAGAGCGAATAGAGCTTAAGACTGAGCGGCAGGGTCGTGATTATCAGGATATTCAGCAGCCCCATCGACGCAAAAGCGATTTTCATCAGCTTCTGTTCGTATTTGCGCGCCTCGGTATAATTCCCCGCTCCGAGCGTCTGCCCTACGACCGTGATCGTCGCCAGTCCGAGCGCCTGTCCGGGTATACATCCAAAGGCGTCGAGATTGTTCGCAACGGCGTTAGCCGCTACCTGAACAGTTCCGAAGCCCGAGATCATCGAGATGACGAGTATCCGCCCGAGCTGGAAAACGCTGTTCTCAAGGCTCCCCGGGATGCCGAGCCGGAGTATACGCTTGACCGACTCGAGCTGCGGCGGTTTTAATTCGCGAAAATCAATGTAGATGTCTCCGGTCTTTCGGCAGATCAGCACGAGCAGCATGATCATGCAGAAAAGCCTTGACAGGGTCGACGACCACGCCGCTCCGGCGACGCCCCATTTGAAAACATAGATGAAAAGCGCGTTTCCGACGACATTCATCAGGTTCGCGATGAACGAAACGAGCATAGTTACTCTCGAATAGCCCATCGTTCTGAACAGCGCGGCGAGTCCGTTGTAGATAGCGATCGCCGGGTAGGAGATCGCCGAGATCACAAAATAGGTCAGCGCGTAGTCCATCACGTCCTGCTCGATTTTTCCGAAGCAGAGACGCAGCAGTCCTCTACGGAAGCTCACAGTTAGTCCGGCAATCAGGACTGAGGACGCCAGCAGCACCCAGAGCAGCTGATTTGCAGCGGCTCTTGCCTCGGGATAATCGTTGGAGACCTCGCCGGTGCGCTCGCGCTCAGCCTTGAGACGTCCGATCTCGTGGGCGCAGATCACGGCTCCGCCGGTGGCGAGCGCCGCGAAAATATTCATCATCAGCACGTTGAGCATATCTACAAGCGATACGCCCGAGACCGCGCTGTCTCCAAGCGAGGAGATCATGATCGTATCGAACATACCGACCGAAATTCCGAGCAGCTGTTCGATGATAAGCGGGACGATCAGTTTTTTCAGGTCTTTGTTGGTAAACATCAGGGAGATCAGCCGAGCAGATTGTTGATATTGCGCTCGGCGACGAGAATTATGTAGTAGTCGGGATTGGTCTGCTCGATGTAGTTCTTGTCGAACTTATAGTCCCACATCGACTGGTAGTAGACCTCGGAAAAGGCGTTGTTCAGATAAGGATAGATGTTCGTCGAGAAGGAGTCGCGGATCACCATTGCGGTCGGGAGCTCGCCCTCGGAGACACGGTTAACAATAGTTTTCCTGTCCTTGACCGGGTTGAAATTCAGCTCGTTTCTGCCGTTCACATAGTAATTCGGCTTGTCGACCGCGTCGATCAGGAAGCTGCCGAAGGTCGCGACCTCCTTTATCAGCGAGTTCTGGATCTCAAGATGAGTCATCATGTCTCCGGCGTCGACTTCCTTGGTGTAGAATTCAAAGTTGCCCTCGATCTCGAGCGGCTTTGCGTCCGGCCACTTTTCGGAGATATGCTCCATCAGCGCGTAGTATCCGAAATACGCGCCGTAATCGGTCCAGTGCGAGTCCATCTTGTTGAAGATCTTGAACTCATCGTCGCGGTGAGCGTTGAAGATCTCGGTGAGGTCGACGACCGACGCTCCGGCCTCGACAGCGCATTTTTCAAACTGCTCGGTTCGGGAGGTGTCCTTGTCAGACTTGACGTATCTGTCAGGAACGGTTTCGGGATAGATGGCCATCGGGTTCGGGACAATGACGTAGACGAGCTCGCAGCCGCGATCGGAAAGATAGTCGACCTTTGACTTGATCCTCGAGGTCACGCCCTCGATCTGCTTGTCCGTGAGCAGGTTTGTGCCGCACCAGTCGGCGATCTGACCGTAGAAATGTCCCTGAAAGTTATCTCCGATCGCGACCTGACAGACTCCGTGCGACGAAAGATTGACGTCGGACTTTGGCTGAGCGGTCACGGTGATCGGAAGCGACTCGGATTTTCCCTGCTCGATCTGACAGATTGAGAGATTGGTTATGCCCTCGCCGGCGATCTCGACCTCGCAGAGCCAGCTGTTGTAATCGGTTCCGAAGGTGAGCTCCTTTCCGTCCTCATAGCGGACGAGGATCTTAGCGCCTTCCTCGCATCTTCCGCCGACGACGATCCGGTCGGGAGCGCTGTAGGACGTGACGGTGAGCTCGGGCAGCTCGCTCGCCTCAAGCGTCTTATCCGCATCAGAAACGGCGGAGGAGGAACCCCCGCCGATATTGCTGTTTACATGGGAAAGCGCGTCCGCGATGCTTTCATTGTCTGAGACGTCAGCCTTATCGGAGGTGGTTTCGGCTGATTCGGACGAGAAGAATTCGTTTATCCTGTTTTTCACCGCAGTGTTGTCCGGCGTCGCGATCAGGAACGCATATTTGCCGATCACAAGGATTTCGGCTCCGTCGAGCACCGGGATCTGGGACGAGTCATAATTAAGTATCTCGCCGCGGTTGAGCGTTTTCTGGCTCAGACGCTTGTTGAGCAGTCCCTGAAGCTCTTTTGCCGCGGCGGTAGATTCCGCCTTGATGACGTCGATCTCAAAAGCTATGAACGAGGTATTCAGCGCAATCGCATAGCTGTCGATAAGCGGCATTTCCGGAATGTCGACGTCGTATTCACCCAGAAAATAGTAGCTCATCGTTCCGGGATCGAGGAAATTGTCGCTGCCGTCCTCCGCGTCGGAGTAATAGACAGACGGCGAAAAGGTCTCCTCCTCGCTGAACAGCGCCATAGCCGCTCCGAGCAGCTCCTTGACGTCAGGCTCGTTGGTCTGCGTTTCGCTTCCCTGACAGCCGGCGATCATCGTCAGCAGCAGAGAGAGGATGAGAATCAGCGATATCTTTTTCATTTTAATCACCATAGCTTTCGCGCCAGCGAAAGCTTCCTTATTGGGAATTTGTGGGTGGTTTTGCGCAGCAAAATCACTGATGAAATCAGTGAAAGCCACAAAAACCGGGC
>CACXED010000033.1 GCA_902766575.1 uncultured Ruminococcus sp.
CGCCGGGATATCGGTTCTGCGGCTCGCGCTGATTATCATACCGAAGCTGTCTCGTCGATTATTTCCACGCCGTTTTCGGCGATATTCTTGGAGAACTCGCAGATATCGCGCGTGGAGTTCGGCTTGGCGATGAGCGATATCGACTCGCGCATAATTTCGAGCCGTCTCGGATTCGAGAAAAGATGGTAGATGACCTCGTCGAGCGGCAGAGTGTGCGTGACCGCCATAGCGACGCCGTTGTTGGTGAGAAATTCCGTGTTCCGATCCTCCTGTCCGGGGATGGGATTGACGATCACCATCGGCAGACCCTTAGCCATCGCCTCGGAGGAGGTCAGCCCGCCGGGCTTGGTGATAATGCAGTCCGAAGCGTCCATAAGTACGTCGACATAATCGACAAAGCCGAGATTAAGTATGCGTTTTTTGGTTTTCATCGCGTCGATCTTAGCCTTAGCCGCCGAATTGTTGCCGCAGACTGTGATTATCTGGAAGTCGTAGGCGACGCTGTCGAGCGCGTTGACCGTCTCCTCGATGTTTCCGTAGCCCATGCTGCCGCTCATCAGCAGCACCGTGCGCTTGTTGAGATCGAGTCCGAGCCTTGCCCGCGCTTCAGCCTGACTGATCCTGTTCGCGAATTTCGGGTGGATCGGTATTCCGAGCGGCAGAACCTGCTTTTCGGAGAAGCCCTTTTTGAGCGCCTGAGCGGTCAGGAGCTCGTTCGGCACGACGACATAATCGAGGTTCAGTCCCTCCTCCCAGAAGGGATGGAACGCGAAATCGGTCAGTATGCCGATGCACTTTGCCTTGGTTTCGCGCTTTTCCTTGAGGACGTCGAGGATTATTCCGGCAAAGATGTGGGTGCAGATTATCACGTCGGGATCGTAGCTGTTGATGAAGCGCAGGAGCTTTTTCGCCAGCAGATCCGAGCCCGCCCGGATTGGCGAGGCGTCGCTTTTGGACTTCTTGCGCTTCTCGGCGAGACGATAGCCGCTCTTGTAGAGCAGCTTGGTCTTGCTCGCGGTCAGGAGATAGCCCTTTGAAACGGTCTCGCCGAGTATGCGGTTGAGATAGTTGAAGGTATCGAGCATTTCGGCTTCGCAGCCGATCGACTCGAGGTAGGCGCAGACCGCTTTCGCTGTGGCGTTATGCCCCTGTCCGGCGGTGATGGACAAAACAAGTGCTTTCATAGTCATAATTCCTTTCAGCAGGAGTTAATTTTTCGGTATCTTTCCGTCGAGATAGGATTGGAAGGTCTCGAGATCTGTCGTTTCGTTGATGCTGTAACGCCTTAGCAGATACAGGCTTTCCGGATCTCCGCGTCGGATATGGTTCATTCCGACTCTTGTGGTCAGCGTCGCCCTGACTCCGAGCGAGCGGATCAGCTTCTCCGACAGAGGCGAGTATTTCCCGTTCGGATAGGCGAACACGCTGACCTCGCAGCCGAGCTTTTCCTTTATCAGCGCGGAGAGCTTATTATGATCGGCTCGTATCGCTTCAGCGAAATCCGCTTCGGATTCACCCGGGAGAGGCTGTACGCTTTCGCGGGCGGTTCCCGATTCAAGCGGCGCGTACTGGTGCATATCGTAGGTATGGCTGCCGATTTTAACAAGTCCGGAATCGTACATTTCCTTAGCTTCATCCCATGTGAGATAAGGCAGCATCGGCACTCCGGTATCCTTGTAGGTGTCTTTTCCGATGCAGGAGCCTATAACGCAGATGGTAGCCTTGCAGGAGTATTTTTGAAGTATCGGAAACGCGATTTTATAGTTCGACTCATAGCCGTCGTCAAAGACGATGGCGACCGGCTTTTCGGGAAGCTCTTTCAAGTCACCGCTGACATAGTCGACAAGCTCGTCAAAGCTGACCGTCGTATAGCCGTTTTCGCCGAGATATTTCATCTGTTCCTCAAAAAGCTCGCCGGAAATAGTGACCACATCGTCGCCGGTATCGTCAAGATGGTGATACATGAGCACCGGAAGCTCGACGCTAACGTCAGCGTTTATGAGCGCGGCGGCGGTTATTGCTCCGGCTGCGACTGCGGCAGCCGCGATCAGGACGACAAGAGTAATTTTTCTGCGAGTCATGATAATCTCCGTGGCTTTCGCGTCAGCGAAAGCTTCCTTATTGGGAATTTGTGGGTGGTTTTGCGCAGCAAAATCACTGATGAAATCAGTGAAAGCCACAAAAACCGGGC
>CACXED010000034.1 GCA_902766575.1 uncultured Ruminococcus sp.
GCGCTTGAGATTTTTATCCTTTTTGGTCGTTATCTTGAAGCGGAGTATGTATTTTTCGCAGAATTTGAGTATCGGGTTGCAGAGATAGGCAAAAATTATTCCAAACCAGACCGGCGAGAGTATCGCGTTCAGCTTTCCGAGCCATGCCGATATGAACGGGAAGTACATTATCGCGGTCACTAAGAGCAGTATTACAAGCGCGGTTATGATCGTATAGACGGCGATCGTGGTATATTTTCGATTCCAGTCAATTTTCAAGATTTTTTCTCCTAACAATTATCTACAGACAGTAGACGATTCCAGACAAATCACATGGTCAACCGGCGAGAAATCCTCTATGGGACAGTTTACCGCGTACAGCTGTAGTAGTGTAGTCGCGTTTCTTAGCGCCGAGATATCCGAAACAGGATTGAAGCTGAAGCATAAGCGCTGGATTTTTTTCAGTTCACCCAGAGGCGTGACATCGCTGAGCCTGTTAGCACACAGTCTGAGGTCGGTGACGTTCATCCCGGCAAGCGGAGACACATCGACTATTTCGTTTTGCTCGAGGCTCAGCCAGTAAAGATTCTTAAGCCCTGACAGCGGCGAAAGATCGGATATATTGTTGCAGTCAAGGTTTAATTGAGATAGATTTTCAAGCTCCGAGAGAGGCGATATATCGACAATTTCATTGTTGATAAGAAAAAGTTTAGTCAGATTCTCAAGCTCCGAGAGAGGCGAAAGGTCGGCTACTCCGGTTCCTGCCACATAAAGGCGAGTGAGATTTACAAGAGCTTTGAGCGGGGTGATATCCTGAATGTCCGCGTCGTATATATCCAGACTTGTCACACTCAGAAAATCCTCTCGGGTAAGATCGGTAGGCTCTCCGGTTTCGGCATTTAGGCTTTGCCGGATTGCCGCTTCTATTTCGGGGTAGTCTGATATTGTTCTGACGTCGAATCCGTTTATCAGATAATCGTCTTCACTTTCAGTATTTTCAGCCGTTTTTGTCTCACTCTGCAAAGGCTCGCTTGAAGTTACAGGGCTGTCGTCTGTGTCGGTGGTATTATTTTCGGTGCAGCCAATGACTGCAAGACAGAGCATAAGCGCAAAGGCTATAATAGCTCTGCCGCGCGTTTTCTTCGCTGTTTCGAGTATATTCATATTCCTCATCTTATTATGCCGAGTTGTTGAGCGGGTATATACGCTGCGGCGTACGCGGTTAAGCGATTTCCTTACTGAATGCTAAACCTCGCAATCAAATAAGGATAACTAATTTTAACTCAAAAATCGCAATATGTCAATAGACTTGAGACAATGATTTCAAAATTAACATATTGTCCAAAAGAGTGACGGCTTTCTGAAGATAAAAACGCGAATTTTGAAAATTGGATGAATTTATCCCGCCGGATATTGCAAAATTACTCGGGATGTGTTATTATATATGTGTGGTAATATATTATCAAGGACGTCAAGTCTATGCTGTATATAAAGATTGGAGCGGAATATGAACACACCCGATGAGATAAAGGCGCTTTCAGACGAGATTCTTCGTCTCAAAAAGGAAAAGGACGCGCTCATTCTCGCGCATTATTATCAGAGACTCGAAATTCAGCAGGTCGCGGATATCTTCGGCGACTCCTTTGAGCTTGCTAAAAAGGCTAAGGCGGCGGAGAACCGGCTGATCGTTTTCTGCGGCGTCAGCTTCATGGCTGAGAGCGCAAAGATACTCAACCCGACCAAAAAGGTCGTTATCCCCCGCGCCGACGCGGGCTGCCGCATGGCGAACATGGTCACTCCCGAGGACGTGCTGAAGCTCAGAGCCGAGTATCCCGACGCGGCGGTCGTCTGCTATGTCAATTCCTCCGCCGCGACAAAGGCGGTTTCGGACATCTGCTGCACCTCGTCCAACGCGATCAAGGTCGTGCGCAGCCTGCCGAACAGGCGGATAATCTTCGTCCCCGACAAGAATCTCGGCGCTTATGTGGCAAAGCAGGTTCCCGAGAAGGAGTTCATTCTCCACTCCGGCTTCTGCCCGACACACCGTAACATCACCGCCGATGAGGTCGACCGCGCGAGATCAGAGCATCCCGGAGCGCTCTTTGCCGTCCATCCGGAGTGCGAGGAAGAAGTACTCGCAAAAGCGGACTTTATCGGCAGCACCTCGCAGATCATCGACTACTGCGTCAGAACCGACGCTCCCGAGTTCATAATCGGCACCGAGGTCGGCGTGGTCGATCGGCTCGCGTTCTATCATCCCGAGAAGAAATACCATCTGCTCAGCCCGTGGCTCGTCTGCTCGGATATGAAGAAAACCGAGCTGTCGGACGTCCTGCGCGCCCTCGAGACCGAATCCTCCGAGGTCGTTATGTCCGACGGGGAGATCGAAGCGGCGAGACTTCCGCTCGAGCGCATGGTCGCCATTAAGTAAATAAGGAGAATTACATATGTACCTGTTCGGACAGATGCTTGATAAAATCATACTGAACGCCCTCGACGAGGACGTCGGCACCGGCGATATCACGACCGAATCGACTATTCCCGAGGATCGGATCGCGCACGGACTCTACAAGGCTAAGGAGAGCGGCGTGCTCTGCGGCGTCGGAGTCGCAAAGCGCGTATTTGAGCTCATCGACCCGTCGATTGAGTTCAAGGCTTTCAAAAAGGACGGCGACCGCATTGAAAAGGGCGAGATAATCGCCGAGGTTCATGGCAAGGCTACCGGAGTTCTCACCGGAGAGCGTGTCGGGCTCAACCTCATGCAGCGTATGTCGGGAATCGCAACCCGCACCGCCGAGGCCGTAAAGCAGGTCGAGGGAACTAACGCCAAGATCTGCGACACCCGCAAGACCACTCCGGGGCTGCGCGTCATCGAAAAGTACGCGGTCAAGGTCGGCGGAGGAACTAATCACCGCTTCAACCTCGCAGACGGGATACTGATAAAGGACAACCACATCGTCGCCGCCGGATCTATTACCGCCGCGGTCAAGGCTGCCCGCGCGAACGCTCCGCACACCCTCAAGATCGAGGTCGAGGTCGAGACCTTCGACGAGCTTGACGAGGCACTTGCAGCCGGAGCGGATATCATCATGCTCGACAACATGAGCTGCGAGGACATGAAGAAAGCGGTCGGAATCGTGAACGGCCGCGCTCTCACCGAGGCTTCGGGAAACATGGGCGACCGCGATCTTAAAGAGGTCGCAGCCTGCGGAGTCGATCTTATCAGCATAGGCGCGCTGACCCACTCGGTCAGATCGCTCGACATCAGCCTGAAATTCAAAATCGAATAAAGTGGTGCAAGGCAAATGGACAGAATAAAGGTAAAGCATCAGTCGGGCGAGTATACGGTCTATGTCGGCGAGAATATCCTCGCCGACGCGCTCGGCGAGTTCTTCGCGGCAAAGAGCTATGACCGCATCTTCGTGGTCTCTGACAGCAACGTCTTTCCGCTTTACGGCGAGAGACTTGAGCAGTCGCTCTCCTCGGTCGGGAAAAAGCTCGACGGCAGCTTCGTATTTCCCGCCGGAGAGCCGTCAAAGAATCTCTCGACCGTTTCGGATATGTACAACGCTTTCGCGGGAGCGGCGCTGACGCGGAAATCCCTCGTGATAGCCCTCGGCGGAGGAGTCACCGGAGACATGGGCGGCTTCGCGGCGGCTACCTATCTTCGCGGAGTCGACGTGCTTCAGATACCGACGACGCTGCTCGCGCAGATAGACTCGTCGGTCGGAGGAAAGACCGGAGTCGACCTCTCGGTCGGAAAAAATCTGGTCGGAGCGTTCCATCAGCCGTCGGCGGTGATCTCGGACAGCGTATTTCTCAGAACTCTGCCGAAGCGCTTTGTCGACGACGGAATGGGCGAGGCGATCAAGTACGGCTGCATTGCCGACGCGGAGCTTTTCGACGCCATCGCGGACAGGACAATCACGCAGGCCGAGATGATCTCGCGCTGCATAGCCATCAAAGCCCGGGTCGTCAGCGAGGACGAGCGCGAGGGCGGACTTCGCAGGATACTAAACTACGGTCACACGCTCGGTCACGCGGTCGAGAAGCTCGGCAATTTCGAGCGCTTCTCCCACGGCGAGTCGGTCGGCATCGGTATGCTCTACGCGGCGAAAATCGGCGAGCGGCTCGGCTATCCGGCGGTGTTCGATAAAATAAAATCGGCGCTCGAGGCGTGGGAGC
>CACXED010000035.1 GCA_902766575.1 uncultured Ruminococcus sp.
CTCGCAGAGACGCATATTGTCGGTGGGCATATATTCGGTCGCGGACTTTCCGTTGATGAGTCCGATGCGGTTTGCCGCTTTGACATAGCTGTAGTACCACTCTTTTTCCGGAACATCGGTGAACGGGAATTTGTAGCCGACCGGTTCTTCGCCCATCTTCTCGGGCAGGAGCATACAGGTGAAGATAACCGAATCGTATTCCTCGCCGCAGTATGCCGAGCATCTGTAGTAGAAGGTCTTCATCTTGTCAGCGCTGTTGATGCCGAAAATCAGCAGCGAGCTTCCGCGTCCTGTCGGCTCGGCTTCGATGTCAAAGCCGTCCTTGTCGCATCTGTACCAGATGTAATCGACATTCTGACCGCCGGTGTTCTCGACCTTGGTCTCAAAGACAAACTCGGTCTCGTCGCTGTAAACGACTACATTCTGCTCGCTTGCAGGGAGAATACGGAAAGGAGCTTTTGCCTTGTCGGTAACAGTTACCTTGACCATAGCCGCCTCGTCGCTGTCGGAGCTGCCAAGCCCGCCCATTACGGTGCAGTTGATGGAGCAGTAATAGTAGGAGGTTCCGACCTCATCGCCAGTGACAGTCAGAGTTACATCGTTCGCGCCCTCGATAGCCGTTCCGGTGCCGTAGATGTTCGAAGCCGTCTTGTACCACTGAATGGTCAGATTATCCGCAAGCTCGAAATCGAGATTTGTTCTGATTGAAAGCGTTACGCTGCCGCCCTTGACGACGCTGACCGACGCGGGCTCGTAGTCTACGTCGATAACGAAGGTTTCTGGATTCTGTTCTGCCGCAGCCGGCTTGAAGGTCTTGGTCAGGATATAGTCGGTCTGGAATTTCTGCTTTACTCCGCCGCTGCGCTCACCCTCGGTGACACTTACGCCGTCCTCGGAATAGTTGACGCGGAAGGTGGTGTTATCGAGGAAATTATCGATCCAGAGATATTTTTCCGCATGGTCGAAGGTGACAGTCAGAGTGTATTCCTTGCCCTCGACAAAGCGGGTATCTGCCGGAGACCAGCTTATCGACTTGACGACGACTCCGGCAGTGACGGGAGTACATTCGGTCGGGATAAGCTCGCCCGCTGTCGGAGTATCGTTCACTACGCCGTCAACCGTGAAGTCGATGAAGTTGTAAACGTACTGCTCGGGCTTTGCTTCGACGTCAAACATGAAGCCGAACATTCTCTCGGTGTCGCTGACCTTTACGCCGACCTCGTTGATCTTACCGTTCCAGGTCATACGGCAGCTATCGTCGAGCGCATATTTGTCGCCGCACTCAACGTATACGCGCATTCCGCCGCTTTCGCCGGCTTCGAACATATCCATGACCTTGCCGAACATGACATATTCGATCTTTGTTATCTTACATTCGCCCTCGGGAATGGTTCCGGTGTAGTCAAGCTCGGAGCAGTGATAGGGAGCATCGACGTCGTTGAGAGTCAGCTTTGTAAGCGGCTGTCTTACGTAGGAATCAATGTAGAAATCAGCGTAAACTCCCTCGCTGCCGCTGTTTACAACAGACAGACCTACCTTTTCGCCGTTAATATATGCGTCGATTGTAGCCGCGCCCTGATACTCGTCGTAGTAATAGCCGCGCGCGGGATCTATCGTTATGTAAACCTGAGCGGCGCCGACGCAGTCCTCGGGGATTGTCTCACCGGGAAGAATCTTCTGGTCGCCAATGATCAGATAGGTTTCTCTGATCTTATACTGCTCGGTCTCGGGAATCGTCGGAGCAACGAACTCCTGCCCGGCGACGAGAACGGCATCGTTGGTGATCTCGATATCCTGCGTTATCGGGGTGCGCTCTTCGATGGTATATCTGATCAAATAATATCTTTGTGAATCAATATATCCTGAGCTAATATGCCAATACTTATAGGCAAGAACCTCATAAACCCCCGGTTTTCTAAAGTAGAACTCGGCATAGCGATGTTTATATTTACCATTATCACTAAAACTTTCTTTGGTGACGGCAGAATACAAACTATGATATTTGCCGTCCGCAAACTCAGTCATGTATTCCATTCTTTTCACAGACCATGCCTTATCCAGGTCGCCTATGTATTGATATTGGTAGTATTTGCCATACATTAAGCTACCCTCATCGTCATACAGATTTATTTGAGCCTCGAGGGTGATCGGCTCGTTGACGTAGTAGGTATATTCAACAATTTCCAGCTCATCATAGGTAGGCATAATCGAGGTACGAATGCTGTCGTAATCGAGCGCCGCGCAGACCGTGCCGAATACGCCGAGCGCCGTGAATATCAGCGCAAAGGCGAGCACGAATTTCAGGGTGCGAAGTGTTTTTTTCATTTTTTGATCTCCTTTTGTATGTAGATATATTTCGGAATTGCCGGATTTTCCGGCACGCGGAATAATAGTTATCACGCTCCGTTCTATATTGAATTTTTCTCGTAAAGTCTGTCGGAATCAGAATTTTCCTCCGCCGCCGCTGTGAGTTTGTCCGGACGCTGACGTATGGGTGTCCGAGCTGCCCGAGTCTTCGTCCCTCGGCCTTTCGGTGCGGCTGACCTGACGGTAGAGGAACAGGTCGCGGCTTTGTGTGACCTTCATGCTGTCGTTCTTTACATAATTGTTAGCCGCAGTCTGATGCCGCACGCTGTTCAGCTTTCCCTTCATCGAGCCGGTGACTATAAACGCGACGACAAGACCGATGACAACCGAAATTATCAGATGCTTCAGAACTCCGAAGGGTTCCTTCGGGAAATCATCGTAGTCGAAGGGATCGCCGGTCTCGGCAAGGGAGATGAGGTAATCGCAGCTGAGCGCAAATTCCTCAAACGCCTTGGCGTAATAGCCGTCGCTCAGATAGCCGAGCATATTGTCGGATATGTACTCCCGTCCGGCTTTGTTGACTGCGGTGATTCCGAAGCCGACAGAGGTGATGTACCAGTCGCGCTCCTCCATGCTGATAAGCAGGAGTACTCCGCTCTTATCGCTGCCGAAGCCGTAGCCGAAGTTGTCGTAGAAATATTCGGCGCACTCTGCGGGGGTCATTTCGCCGAGCGAATCCACTGTGACGACAACGACGTCGACCTGATGCTCCTCGCTGATTTTATCGAGCGTGGAGATCAGCGCGGCTTCCTCGCTCTCCGAGAGAAGCTCTGCGGCGTCGGTCAGACGCGGCGCTCTCTCGGCACAGACCGGAATCATCATCGCGACAAAGAGGAGCAGAATGAATAATGATATGAATTGTATTTTTCTCATCGCGGACCTCCTCACAGCAGCCACATCAGATAGGACAGCGCGAACACCGCCGCGCCGACTATTCCGGTGAGTCCGAACAGCCATTTTCTGTATGCGCCCTTGTCGAGCGGAAGATCGCCGATGAGCTTTCCGGTCTGACCGTTCATCGCGAAGGTGTATTTCTGACCGTTCCAGGTGGTGTTCAGAATCCAGACCGGCAGAAGCGCGTATTTTGCCTTGCCGTTCTGAAGCCGGATGCTGGTGCTTTCGGGCGAGACGGTCGTGTAGCCCTCCACCGTATCCGCGAAAGCGTCGGCGGTGCTTTGCCTGATACGCTCGTTGGCGTGCTCGATGCTCTGCTCGGCGTCGACGTCGTATTTGTCCGCAAGATAGCCCGCGAGATACGCCGTCTGGAAATCCACCGCTTCCGAAAAGTCGTAGGGTTCGATCGATTCCATCAGCGCGTCGGGCATATTCGTCGAGCCGTCGACAGGCACTTTTTCAAAGCTGATGCTGCCGCTCCGGCTGACCGAATAGAAGCTCGTCTCGGTGTAGTTGTAGCTGCTGTCGCTCCAGGCGCGAACCTGCGTCGCCCGGTAGCGTATATCGGCCTCCGCGTCGGCGTCGAACAGCCAGAACGGCACATAGACGCCCTTGATCTCGTCGATATGGTTCTGATCCCGGAAAACCTTCGGGAGCAGCCGCTTACCGCTGTAATGCCGGTTCAGTGCCTCCTTGGCAGCCTTTTTGTCGAGCCTGAACGGGATGACATAATCGGGCTTGAGCGCTCCTGAGAACTGTCCCATCATGACGACCGGATTTCCGCAGAACGGGCAGGAGGTCGCCGCGGTGTTTTCGTCTCCGATAATCTCTCCGCCGCAGGATTTGCAGACAAACGAGCGCAGACCGTCAGCCTCGCCCTCCTGCCACTCCGAGCCTGCGGAGGTCTCCCAGGACATATCGTCCTCTCTGGTGTTTTTAAGCTCGCTGTCGTATCCGGCAAGAGCTTCCATTTCAAATTCGGTGTCGCAGTAGGGGCATTTCATTTTCTGTATAGAGCTGTCAAACGCGATAGCTCCTCCGCAGCAGGGGCATTTGTATTCCTGTAATACCGCCAATATTTTCACTCCTCACTATAAATTGCGATAATATTTCTCACAGCGCGTCTATAACCGCCGACAGATAGGTAGCGGACACCGAGCCGTACACAAAATTGTCAATGAGCCCGCTCTTTTTAGCCTGACGGACTCTGTCGGCTAATTTCTGCTCGGTGTTTTCATCAACCACAAGCACGACCTTGCAGCCGGGATGTCCGGCTTTAACCTCATCGCGGAGCTTCATGCGCTCCTCCATTCTCCGCGGAGCGTAGGCTGTGACCTCCATGATAAGGATATCCGCCTGCACATAAAAGCAGAGCTCCGCCGTTTTATCCGGCTTCTCGCTTTGATAGACATTAAAATCCGAATTAAAATTTTTCAGTGCCGTCGATATCGCGTCGGCGAACAGAGCATTCTGCATATCCACAACGACCTTTCGCATCGTATCATCTCCGATCATAATGGTGCGTCAGTTCCGGCACGATAACATTATACCAGAAAGCTCGGCTGTGCGCCCCGTACAAAAGTACAGTTTCCCGGATTTTTTCAAAAAAAATCCGGCTGCCGCGCTTTTTGCGCGGCAGCCGTTGCTGTGTTGCCGTTCGTTTATTGAACCCCGCCGAATTCCTTATCCTCGGGGATGCTCGGGATGATGAATTTCTTGTTTGTGACCGCGATGGCGAGACGGGTCTTGTTGGCGTAGCCGGTTTTGGACAGGATGTTTGAGACGTGATATTTCGCGGTCCGCTCGGAGATGTCGAGCGCCTGCGCGATCTCGCTGTACTCCAGCCCGTCGCAGACAAGCCGCAGAACCTCTATCTCCCTTGCCGTCAGATCGGTGCTCTCGGCAAGTCCCAGCCTGACCTTGGGAGTTTTATCGGGGAAAATATGCTCCCCTGCCATAGTGCGGTCGATCACATCTATCAGCGCCTCAGGGCTGATGTCCTTGTACCAGAAGCTGTCCACGCCGGCGGCGCGGGCTCTTGAAAGATAGCTCACCTCGAGCATGGAGGTGACGATGATGATCTTTATGTCGGGGAACGCCGCTTTTATCTCGGCAGCGGCTTCGATGCCGTCCTTGCTTCCGATGGTGCAGACGTCCATCAGCACAAGGTCGATCTGCTGCTGCCTGCATATTACGAACGCGACGTCAGCGCCGTTGACGCTGGCTGCGAGGACATATTTTCCGCTCTCGGAGATCGTCCTCTCCATGTTTTCTCGGGGCATACGCTGATCCTCCACGATCAGAACGCGCTTCATGTCTTTTCCTCCTTTGATATTGGAAGTACGGCCGTCAGCTCAAACGCCGGGCTCGACTTTATAAGGAGCTTTCCGCCGCAGTCGAGCACATAGCGGCTGAGATTATGCAGTCCGCCCTTAGGAACGACCTCGCCCGCAGGCGGCTCGCCGTTGTTGGAGATACAGATCGAGACCGAGCGCCCGTCCTCACGAATTTCGATCCGAAGCTCGGTCGCTCCGGCATGGCGGACGCCGTTTGTCAGACATTCTCTCATGGCGATGAGGAACACAAAGGACAATTCCTCGCTCTCCGGCAGCTCTCCCGAGATCTCCACGCTGACGCCGACGCTTCCGGCGTCCTGAATGAATTTTGCGAGCTCATCCTTTTCCGGCGGATATTCGTTGTCGTTTTTGACCGCGCTGACCGCCTGACGCAGCAGCTTTACGGCGCTCTCGGTCCCGGCGGCTCCCTGACGCAGCAGGAGCTGACGCACTGCGGTCAGACCGGCTCCCATCTGGTCGTGGAGCTTTGTCTTTGCGGCGAGCACTTCCCTCTCCCGCGTGAGGATCAGAGCGTTGTCCGAGAGCTGTCTCAGCTTTCTTGCGACCTCTCTCAGCTCCTTTGTCTGCTTTTTAAGCTCCAGCTCCTTTTGATACTGCTCGGTGAGATCCGAAAAGACGGCCTCGGTGTAGGGCGTTCCCTCGCCGTCTCTGACCAGAGACTGCCGGAAGCGCCAGACTCTGCCGTCGGGGAAAAGATAGTTCTGAAGCTCCTTTGAAAGGCAGATCACGCCGGTATCCGGGCCACAGTCAGCCAAAGCCTCGGTAAGCTCGCCGAGCCGCTGCAGATCCTTCTGGGCAAGAGTTATGAACAGCCTGTACATCTGAAGATTGCAGAGCTTAACCGAGCCGCTCATCGTAAAATAGCAGATCCCGCTCGGGAGCCGATCCATCGCTTCCTTTATGGAATTGCGGCTGAGCTTCTTCCCCTTTGTCCGATGAAGCTCAAAAATCTCAAGGGCGAGGAGGATATCCGCTCCGGCGACGGCGCACCAGAGCAGCGATATCGGCACTGGCAGCGACAGCCCCGGCTCAAGCCCCTCGCTCATCTGCTCAAAGGCGTCTGCCAGAATTACCAGCAGAATAAGCAGGAAAACCGACAGGATCGTATCAATACAGCATTTTCTCCCGCCGCGCTGATTTCCGATCACGTTTATCAGCACGAGCAGCGATAAAATCAGCGTCAGGAACAGACAGATCAGCAGAAGTGACTGCTGCTCCATTGAGGAAAGCTCAAAGGTTTTCATGCCGTCTCTCCCGCCTTTCCGATTCTGAGTGTAAAGCGCCAGACTCCATCCTCAAAAACGCAGGAGTCGGCGGGCTTTGCGAGCCTTGAAAGCTCTGCTCTGCTCTCGACCTCCATGCAGAATACGACTGCTTCGCCGAGGACGCGGCCCTTGAGCCACATCGAGCGAAGATCGTCAAGCGCGGCTTCCACCGCTGCTTCAAAGAGATCGTAGACCCGGGCTGCGCCGCTCACCGGGATCGTCTGACCCGACGGTATATCGAGCGCGCAGTCGATATCCATAAACTCAAGCGCGGCAAAGGATTCCGCAAGGCAGGCGGCAAGCTCGGCCGTATCGGTCTGCTCCGCCTTTTCGCCGATGAATATAAGATTTCCGCGACGCTTTATGTAGGCTCCGATCACACCGATCTTTGCGAGCAGGCTCCGGGCGGCAGCCGGGTCGGTCTCTGTCTCGTAGCGGTTCAGAAGCCGATCCAGGAGGTCTATCTGTCCGGCGGTCTGCTTCTGGAGCTGATCATACAGCCGGTTCTTTTCCCGCAGAGCGTTGATCTTCACCTTGGTTCTGTAGTTCTCCTCCTCAATGCAGTTGCTGTCCTCGATGGTTTTCCGGTTCTCCTCGAGTCTCTCAAGCAGAGCGGTGACGTCCGCGACGTCCTCCTGCCACAGCACATGACCGCCGCTGATCGGACTGCTTTTGATAAGGGTGTCGTTATCAAGGCCGGCGCTGCCGCTTTCGGCCGCGAGCATCAGCTCCTTTGAAAGGAGCGCGGCGTTTGACGAAGCGTAGAGGACATTGTGCTCTGCGTCGGCGATCTGAGCGCCGATGGTTCCGGTCTCAAAGAGCTTTTCGTATCCGGTATTGGTCTGGATAAGTCCGCACTGGATGCAGCTCTCAAGGGCGGCGGTGATAAACAGGCAGAAAACGGCGGTCACATCCCCAAAGAGAGTCCTCAGCCACGGCGCGCGGAGAATATACAGAACGCCGTAGATCAGCGCCATTGTGACCGGAGCAAAGGGCAGCAGCAGGATCCGGCGGCTGTCCGGTATGCGGCACTTTATCAGCATAGCGGTAAGAGCGAACAGCGCGCACAGCAGCTGAAAGCCCACGACGAGAAAATATCCGAACGCATAGCTGTAATCGTTTTCCCATACGACCGCGTCTGCGGGAAAGGCGAACACGAGCTGATGCAGATCGTTGGTCAGCACCAGCAGCGAAAGCGCAAAGGCGGGTATGTAGATAAGCGCCGTCCACCTCGGCATACGGAAGCTCTCCGGCTTGCCAAGCGACATCGCGACGAAAACCGCCAGCAGCGGGATGAGCAGCATCGGGATATAGTACATATACCAGAACAGGCGAAGCGCTCCCGGCGAGTCCACAAACAGAAACCGTATCGTCCTGACCGCCATCCAGAACACAATCAGCACGGATATGGCAGTGAGATAGCGTCTCACCTGCGGCTGTATGATCCGTCTGCGGACAGAAACGCCCCATATGCTGAACATCACGATATATATCAGGGGACGAAGTATCGTGCAGCAGCGCTCGGTAAGTCCGACCGTCCGGAAGCCTATCTGCCGAAGCAGGATCGCCGCGATCACGGCAAGGGCGGCGCAGATAAAGCCGCCGTATTTTTTCAGATACGAGCCTGCCATTGTGTCCTCCTCGCTTTTTTAAGTAATCAGTGGGGATAGTCTGCCGATCGTTGCAGCGCGGTTTCGATAACATTATATATGAATATTCCCGGCTTTTCAAGTATTTGGCGCAATTTGTTACCAAATTTTAATTTAACGCGGAAACTCGCGCGGGAGCTTCTTGCACTAAAAATATAGAATTTTACATCTGTACCATTGACATTGTTTGATATTTGTGGTACAATAACATTGTAAGGTCGGATAGAGCGAATAAGCCCCGACGACGTATTCCGTCACCATGATTTTTGAAAGGAAAATGCTATGAGGAGAAGTATTGCAAAGCTCGCAGCGGCAATAATGGCGTTTGCCCTGACCCTGTCCGCCGCGTCAGAACTGACGGCGGAGAAGTGGAAAAGCTGACCGACAATCAGGATGAAATCTATACCGGAATTTTCTTCGCCGACAACGGTAAGGTCTATTACCACAAATCTGATCTCAATCTTTACGAAGCGGCAGACGGCAACTTCGAGAGCGGAAAAATCGTGCGTGAAAATGTCTATACAATTACGTATGAGAAGGGTATGTTCTACTGCAAACTCGAGAATGGCGATTTTGTAATGTTTTCTCAGGATTCTCCTGAAAATGAGCAGATGATAGATATTGACATATACATGGGACGTTATCTTATCAAGAACGGGAAAATATACTACATGAAATATCTTCCTAAAGTGTTAGGATTTGATGCTGAACATAATGTTGAGTCTACAAACACAACTCAGGGAAAAGTGTTTATATATGACGTTGTGTCCGGAAAGGATGAACTGCTCGTTGAAAATTCGGAACTCGATGTTCTTTCGATACTCGATGTAAATGATGAAGTAGTTTTGGTTCATGTGAATACTAACGATGCCATTCTTGGAAACTCATATGGAAACGGAGAGGGAACGTACTGGTATATGAGAATTAAAGATGGAAGCATTTTTGAGATCAAAAAGAAATAAGATCGGTAAGTGTCATGGAGATTGCTGTATATAAAAACAGAAAATACTTTATCGGGGTATGGATGACTGTACTTGTCTGTCTATCTCTCATACCCGTGGCAGGAGGGTGTTCGAGCAGTGGAGAGACGGAACAGAGCGACACTTATTCGGCTGAATTTTCTTTCTCTAAGAAAGTCATAGCCGAAGATATAAAGTGCTTTGGAGAAGGTGTTATATTTGATGACAATATAATTTTTTTCTCAAAATCCGATGGTGTGCAAATTGTAGAAATCAATCAGCTGGGTGAGGAAGTCAACCGAATCCCAATCGAACCAATTGGAATTCAATCCCAACTTATCGTGACAGATGAGTTATATGCCTTTTTAGATATTGATTATGAACATCCCAATAACAATCAAAGCTGTTTACGCTTTATTTCCAAAGAAGATGCGAGTGAGCGATCTTACCTTTTGTCGTCAATAATTCCGGGCTACTCATATGGCGGCAGCGTGATTATGTGCGAATACGGCGGGATATTCTATCTCGAGTATTCGAGGACAGTGACCCTTTGCGATTCTTATGGAAATATTCAGGGCAATATCGACCTCGACTCGGAGGTCATAGATATGCAAATAGACGGCGACGGGAATATCTACACGCTGACCTACAATCGCTCGCTTGAGTGCTACAGCAAAAAGGGCGTCTCGGATAAGAAGGATTACAGGTCGGTGAACGCGCTTTACGGAAGCAGGCTCTATATTTCTGGAAACGAGCTCTATATATTATCAGACGACAAGCTCTATTCCTATAACACCGAAAGCGGAAAGGTCGCGCTGCTCACTCTCTGGTCTGACGCGGGGATATATGCTCCGTACATTTCGGCGATATTCAGAACCGACGATGGCTTTATCGTTCAGGGCAGAGACGCTATAGACGATATAAGCTGCTTCTGGCGGCTCGAACCGATCGACAAAGCCGACAGGGCTGAACGAACCGTGATCAAGGTCTCCTATATTGAAGATGGGTCGAGATCAATACCTCTGGCAGCGGTGAAGTTCAATTCGGCGCAGTCGGAATATAAGGTCGAGTGCAAAGAATACCGCAGCGGCAGCTCGCCGGTCAGCGATTACGACATGGATCTGATCTCGGGAAAGCTCGGCGATATCTTCATAATGCCGAACGACGCCGACTACAGTAAATACGTGGAGCGGGGAGCGTTTACCGACCTCTATGAGCTGATCGACCGCGACCCCGCCATGAGCCGGGACGACATATATAGCTGCGTACTCGAAGCGTTTGAGACCGACGGGAAATTATATGTCATCACCCCGGAATTCAAGCTCGAGACCCTGACCGCCAAGACGGAAAATCTTCCGGACGGAAAGTGGGATATAAATACTCTCCTGACGTTCGAGAGCAAACTCGGCGAGGAAACGACGCTGATCGGCGGGCTTGACCGTCTGACAATGATGAAAATTCTCCTGTCCTGCGGCGCGGACGAGTTCATAGACTTTGAAAAGAAAACCGCCTCCTTCGACAGCGAACTGTTCATCGGGCTTTTGGAGTATCTGAAAGGAATCCCCGCAAACGGAAAGCAGTCCGACGACGTTAAGCTCTACCGGGAGAACAGGGTAATTCTGTCCGACGAGCGCATTTCGAATCTTATTGAGTATCTGATGATTTATTCAAAGTACGGTTTTGACAGCGACGTTGAGATTGTCGGTTATCCGTCGGCTTCGGGCGGAGTCTGCCGCGTCATACCGCGGGTTTACTGCGGGATATCCTCGTGCTCGGAGAATGTCGACGGCGCGTGGGAGTTTGTCAAATTCATGATGTCCGGAGCAAATCTGCTGGACGACACCAAGGGAATGCAGAATATACCTGCGCTCAGAAAGACCCTTTACGATTGGCTCGATATCGAGGGGAGCTTATATTACTACTTCTCGGATGAGACCGGACGCTACAAGGGTTCGGAGTCGCCGATCACCGATGAAAAAATGCTGAAGTCCGGCAGAGTTATTCATCCGGACGAAAAGCTGTTCGCCGAGTTTGACACTTTCATCAGCAGCGCGTCGGCAAAGCCCGAGCTCCCATCAAAAATCATGGAGTTGATACGCGAGGAGAGCGAGCCGTTCTTCGCCGGGATCAAGAGCGCAGAGGAGACCGCAAGGATAATTCAGAATCGGGTGTCGGTATATGTGTCCGAAACGACGTGACAAAAGGGCTCAAAGATAGGCAATCCCGCTTTAATCAAAATCGAAACCCGCATAAATCAAACTAACCATTCCGTAATCAAACTAACCATTCCGGAAACTGCATATGGTTCGCAATAAAACAACTCAGCACAAATAAAGCATCCTGCCTCAAACCAAGAGGAAGCAATTCAGCAGAAATAATCCTCCAACCGAAACGGTCCGAAAACTCAAATCAGGAGCGATAAGTAATCGGTCAGCACTCGCGTCGTAATAGCGTTTGCAAGGTGAGGGGAGTTCAAGAGGGGGGAGTCGGCGGCAAGCTGCCGCTCCCATAATCGCGCTTGAAGTAAACATAAATGATATAGTAATAGTCTCGCGCTCGCGCTGCTTACCAGCAGCTCTGTTCCGCGTCGCTCACGCTCCGCGGAAGC
>CACXED010000036.1 GCA_902766575.1 uncultured Ruminococcus sp.
CGCTGCCCTCGACCGGAACGGGACGACGGCGTCCGCGCTCGTCGGGCTCGCCGAGCTCCATCTTGATGCACTTGATGCCGGTGACGCAGCCGTTCTTCGGGTCGCGCTTGTCGTCGGGATTGCGGTAGCCGAGGATCTCCACAGGGTTGTTGAGAAGTCTGAACTCGATTCCCTCCTCCATAGCGTGCTCGACCTCCTCGCGGCGGGCGGGGAGCTCCTCCATGGAGCGGCGGTAGATGATATAGACCTTCTCGGCGCCGAGACGCAGAGCGGTTCTCGCGGCGCCCATAGCGACGTTTCCGCCGCCTACGACCGCGACCTTTCCGCCCTTGGAGATAGGAGTTACCGGATCGTCGAGATAAGCCTTCATAAGGTTCGAGCGGGTGAGGAACTCGTTAGCCGAGTAGACGCCCTTGAGGCTCTCGCCGGGGATGTTCATGAAGTTGGGAAGTCCTGCGCCCGAGCCGATGAATACGGCCTCGTAGCCGCGCTCAAAGAGCTCGTCGACCGTGAGGGTCTTGCCGATGACGATATCGGTCTCGACGTCGACGCCCATAGCCTTGAGGTTGTCGACCTCCTTCTGGACGATCGACTTGGGGAGACGGAATTCGGGGATACCGTAGACGAGAACGCCTCCGGCGGTGTGCAGAGCCTCAAAGACAGTGACCTTGTAGCCCTTCTTGGCGAGGTCTCCGGCGCAGGTCAGACCGGAAGGACCCGAGCCGACGACAGCTACCTTGTGACCGTTGGACGGAGCGCACTCGGGGATCTCGTCGGAGTGAGCGTTGTGCCAGTCGGCGACAAAGCGCTCGAGACGGCCGATACCTACCGGCTCGCCCTTGATGCCGCGGACGCACTTGGACTCGCACTGAGTCTCCTGCGGGCAGACGCGGCCGCAGACTGCGGGCAGGCTGGAGGTCTCGGAGATTATCTTATAAGCGCCCTCAAAATCGCCCTCGCGGATCTTGGCGATGAACTGCGGAATGTGGATATTTACCGGGCAGCCGGAGACGCAGGGCATATGCTTGCAGTTAAGGCAGCGCATAGCCTCGTCAAGCGCGGTAGCCTCGGAGTAGCCGGTAGCGACTTCCTTGAAGTTATGAGCTCTGACAGCCGGCTCCTGAGAGGGCATAGGATTCTTTTTATTGGACATATTAGGCATGATACATATTCCTTTCGGGCAGAATTACTGCTTTTTGAACAGGTTGCAGGTCTCCTCGTAAGCGTGGCGCTCAAAGTCGCGGAACATGGTGCCGCGCTCCATAGCCGAGTCGAAGTCGACCTCATAGCCGTCGAAATCGGGGCCGTCGACGCAGGCGAACTTGGTCTTTCCGCCGACGACGAGACGGCAGCCTCCGCACATTCCGGTGCCGTCGATCATGATCGGGTTCATCGAGACGGTGCAGGGGATTCCGGTGGGCTTGACGGCGGCGACGACGAACTTCATCATGATGAGGGGACCGATGGTGATGACCTTGTCAAAGGTCTCGCCTGCGGCGAACATCTCGTTCAGCGGAACGCAGACGTTACCCTGGCGGCCGTAGGAGCCGTCGTCGGTCATTACGTAGAGCTTATCGGAAGCGGCCTTGAACTCGTCCTCGAGGATGAGCAGATCCTTGCTTCTGAAGCCGATGACCGAAGTGACCTCGCAGCCCATCTTGTGGAGCGCTTCTGCGATCGGGAGCGCGATGGCGCAGCCGACTCCTCCGCCGACGATGCAGACCTTTTTGAGGCCCTCGATCTCGGTGGGAGTGCCGAGCGGGCCGACGAAGTCCTGAATTGAGTCGCCGGCCTCCTTCTGGTTGAGCTTGTAAGTAGTTGCGCCGACGATCTGGAAGATGATCCTTACGGTTCCGGCGTCGGTGTCGCAGCCTGCGACGGTGAGCGGGATGCGTTCGCCGTCGGCGTCCACTCTTAAAATTATGAACTGACCCGGACGAGCCTTGGCTGCTACGAGCGGAGCCTCGATGTCCATCAGCGTGACAGTGGGATTGAGGGGCTTCTTATTAACTATTTTGAACATAGAATTACTCTCCTGTGATTTTGAATTACTCACATATATATTATAGCACACAAAGCGTTCAAATTGCAATAGGTATTTCCGGATATTTTTTTAACAATTTGGTGTTATTCCGTTAAATTCTCTCGAAGAATGATGAAAACACTGGTAAATGCGACTGAATTATGCAGACGGCGCGTTAAATTCCCGAAACACGTCAGTCCCGCTATTTCCCGAGCCAAAACTGCATACAGGAAGCGACAAGCCTTTTTCCTCCCGAGTGGTATAATATTGTCACAAACCGCATAGAGCCACGGCTCGGAGCATAGTTAATGAAAAGGATGGACAAAAGACATGGCACTCGGAAAAATTTTAAGTCTGCACGATACCGGCAGAGCGGGCAAAAAAGCCCCGGCGATGACGCTCGCTCCGCTGACGATAGTCAAAAACGCGGCGGCGTTCGGAGCGGCTCTGCTGCTCGGCTGCTCGGGAGGAGCGTTCTCCTGCTATCCGTTCGGAACGGCGCTGCTGACTGCGTCGGGCCGGCACACGGCGGCGATCTGGCTCGGGCTGATGGTCTCGGCGCTGTTCAGCCGTGGGAACGCGGCGGCGCTGGCAGTGACCTATACGGCGGGCTTCATGCTGAGAGCGGCGCTCTCGGCGGCGTTCGGAACGGCGCGTCCGGAGGAGAATACCGGCTCCGGCGGAGCGCGCAGAAACGAGCCTGCGCGTCCGGAGGACTCAAAGCCTTCCGCAAAAAAGCCGCGGAGCCTTGCCGAAAGGCTGATGACCGGGCTGATCTCGGGCGGGAGCGGCAATGTGAAGCTCTTTTCCGAAGCGGTGCTGCTCAGATGCGCGGTCTCGGCGCTGACGGCGTTTGCGTTCGGGATGTACAGACTGATCTCGGGGGGATTTCTCTACTACGATCTGTTCGGTATGCTGACGGGGACTCTGCTCTGCCCTGCCCTGACGCTGGCGCTGTCGACGCTGAC
>CACXED010000037.1 GCA_902766575.1 uncultured Ruminococcus sp.
ATCCAGTACTCGCCGAGCACCGCCTCGGTGAGCGAGTAGGGGCCCTCCTGCTCAGCCGCCTTGAGCCAGACGAGCTGAAGATCGAGATCGTCGTTGGGAAGAACGACGCCGGGCTCGGTCTTGAAGCCCTGAATATCCTGCATCTCGGTGCGTCCCTCGTAGGGAGTACCCATCGTGCCGCCGATGTTCTTTCCGAGCCAGCAGGCGTAGATTTTATCCTTGACCGCTTTTCTGTCGAGTGCTATCATAATTGAAATGCCTCCAGATTTTATTCCGGTTGTCCGGTTGAAAATATTATACTATACGGCGTCGGCAAGGTCAATAGCTTTTTGTGATAAATAAACGGAAAAAGTAAAATCCATGCTTTGAGCAGTAAAAAACCGACCGGGCAGTCCGATCGGTTTTTTGACAGCTTATTCAGCGGCTCCGGTCTCTTTGACGATCTCGGCGTCGGGAGCGTTCTTTCTGACGCTTTCGATGCCGTTCAGGCAGCCTGCCTTAGCGACATAGCCCTCGGAGGTAGCGATGATCTCGCCGTTGCGGGCCTTGAGACGGAAACGGAATTCGCCCTTCTTGTCGGTGTAGATTTCGAACTTGGGATTTACCGCGGTCTTGAAATCCTCGACAGTCTGATCCTCGACGTTAGCGATCGGAGCGTTCTTTCTGACGCTCTCGAGTCCCTTGAGACAGGAGGCTTCGGAGTTATAAACCTCGGAGGTAGCGATTACCTGGCTGTTAGCCGCCTTGAGATCGAATTTTATTCCGGACGGCACTGTTCTTACGACGAATTTTCCCATGTTTCTTCTCCTTAAATTAAAATGGTATAATAATTATACCTTATTTCGCCCTGATTGTCAATATTTTTTTGATAATTCGAGCAATTTTTCAGCCCGGATTCTGAAAAATACGAAATTCCGAGCCATAATATCCGGCAAAAGCAGGGAATATTAGGACTAAACAGAGAAAACGGGAAAATTATCAGACGTAAGCTCCGATGCCCTCGAGGAAGAAATCCATAGCTCCGCTCTCGTGCTCGTCCGAGTCGGAGAAGCGGTGCGCGCCCTCCCAGAGGTTCATCCTGACCTCGCCGTGAGCGCCCGCCGCGTCGAAGAACGCCTGAACCCTCGGGAAAAGCTCGGAGACGCCGTCCGACGAGAATACCGGGTCGGTCTTTCCGATATCGCACCAGAGTCGTCTCGGAGCGCAGAGCCCGGCGACCTCCGCGTCGAGGAATCTGCCGGCCGAGTCCTTCCAGACAAAGTCCTGCCAGCCGTATTTCATCCGGTCGTTGAAGAACGCTCCCGACCAGCCGCTCTTTATCCTCGTGTCGTAAGCCATTGTGTAGAGCGTATAGAAGCCGCCGTAGGAGAGCCCGAGCATACCGCATTTTCCGGGATCTATGTAGCTTTGCGCAAGCAGCCAGTCGAGCGCGCGGGATATCTCATAAATTTCAAATCCCGCGATGCTCGCGCCGCACTGTTTGAGCTCGACGTCGCTCGCGCGGCGGTTATAGGGCGTGGAGCAGAGCGGAATTGCGTCGTTGTCCTTAACTGTAGTGTTCCAGAGCAGCAGCTGCGGCGCGAACACCACGCAGCCGCGCGCGAGTATCCGCCTTACGACCCCACCGTAGTTGTTCTTTCCGACAAGATCGCAGCAGAGCTCGGGCGAACCGCCTCCGCCGTGGCTCATGACGACGAGCGGAGCCTTAGGCGACTTTTGTCTCGGAATAAGCAGCAGTCCGGCGAATCTCACTCCGTCGCAGAGCGTGAAGATTATCCTCTGAATCGTGCAGAGCCCGTCCTCTCCGACAAAAGAGAGCTCTGTTCTCGGAGCGCCCTTTCCGAATACCTCTCGGCAGACGTCGATACCGAGCATTTTTGCGTATTCCTCGCGATATTCCTCCCGGTGCTTTGTCATGAGCTCGGGAGTCACGAGCCGCTCGCGTCGGATCTGCGCGGCGAGCTTCATCAGCGCGGCGGCGTTGGAGATGCTGTCGGCGCAGAGCTTTCTCATCGGCTCTGATCTCTCAACGGGTTCGGTGTAATGTTCAAGCATGATATTTACATCCCTTTCAGTAAAACTATCTTCAGCTAAATAATAGCACATCGGCGGAGCTTTGTCAACCCCGCCGATGAAGAATGTTTATTTTTGCATGGATTTTGTCAAAAATCCGCTCAGACCCCGAGCACATCCGAAGCGTCGACGTTGAAGATCGCGACCGGATTTTCGGGTATCGAGAAGTAGACCCTGTCGCCCGGAGCGCATTTGACCTCGAGGAGCTGATCGCGGTCGTCGCGCGGATGGACGCGGACGAGCCACTTTCTGACCGCCGGCTTGCCGTCGTAATCGCCGACCCGCTCGCCGATGGTCACAGTGACCTTTTCGTCGGTCTCGGAGACGGTGATCAGCGTATGGCAGGAGAGCTTTTTCTCATAGTCGAGCGAGATTCCGTCGTCCTCGCGGAAAATGTAGCTCGAGTCGCCGTCGGGATAGATGTCGAGCGAGATGACCTCGTCGGATTTCTGCGCGGCATAGTCGCGGTCGCTCCAGCCGGGAATGATCGCGCCGCCTTTTATGAAAAGTCCTCCTCCGCGGGTCTCCGGCGGATTGTACGGGTCGATGTCGACCGGCCCGACATATTCCTTTCCGGTCCAAGCGTCGGTCCAGCGTCCGGCGGGCAGGTGAACCTTATCGGTGTAGGCGCTGATGAGCAGCGAATCGCCGACCATGTACTGCCTTGTCTCTGAGACGGTAGCCATATCGTCCGGGAAAGCGAGCGGCATCGGTCTGACTATCGGCATTGATTCCTCATGACCCTCGAGCGCCGCCGAGTAGAAGTAGGGCAGCAGGCGGTAGCGCATCCGGGAGTAGGCGGCGAACATGACGTGGAGCTTGTCTCCGGCGTACCAGGGCTGCTCGGCTCCGTGCCATGCGTTGAGGTGCGCCCACGGCACGAGCATACCGAAGTGTATCGACTCGGGAAAATGGATGTTCATGTCGATGGTCGTGTTCATGTGACCCGACAGCGCGAGGGTTTCGAGCCAGATCATCGCTCCGAGCTCTCCGCCGTTGTCTCCGGTCGTAGCGGCGCTCCACCTCTGAATTCCCGAGTAGCCGCCGCAGTAGTGGTGCATCGGACGGCGGTTAGTCTGTTTTGAAAAGCCCTCGTACATCTGCTTGGGGAGCAGGATCTGATTGTAGTTGTGCATCTGCATGGTCGTGAGTCCGTTGAAGCAGCGCGGGCGG
>CACXED010000038.1 GCA_902766575.1 uncultured Ruminococcus sp.
CCACAGACCTGAACTCGACACTCGGCGGAAAGGTGCGCTCGTCGGCTCAGGACTGGAAGGTCCCAAAAGGCTCGGTAGTCACTCTGACCGCCGAGCCGAACGACGGCGGACTCTTTCTCGGCTGGACGCTCGGGCATGACCGCGAGTATATATCCGAAAACGAACGGATAGTCGTCTCGGCCGAAAAGGATTCGATCTACCGCGCGAACTTTGACGACTCGAACGTCCCGATCCCGGTCGTCCCGGAGCTCTCCGCGCCCTCGCAGAAAAAATACTCAAAGACCGTGAATATCAATTACCACCTGAACGGCGGAGTTGAGATAAAGGGCTCGGACGTCTACACCCAGAACTTCGGGCTCGACTTCTACACTATACCGAACGCGCTGCCAGACAACGGAGCCTTTGTGCGCGAGGGCTATGTGCTGCTCGGCTACTCGACCGACCCGGACGGAAAAAGCGGCGTCACCCTCCCCGGTCACAAGCTCGAATCGGGCGCTCAGACCAAGCTTTACTGCGTCTGGCAAAAATCCGAGCCGACGTCGAGCTTTACCTACACCGAGGTCAGAAGCGGCGAGATCCGGCTCGACAGCTACTCGGGAAGCGCCGACAGGCTCTTTGTCCCGCGCACTATCAACGGCAGAAAGGTCGTTGAAATCGGAAAAAACTGCTTTGCCGGGAGCAATATGAGCGAGGTCTATCTCCCCTCGACGGTTAAAACCGTCGGGAGCGGCGCTTTCTCGGAATGCGATAAGCTGACGAAGATAACGCTTTTCGACGGAGTTACCGAAATCTCACAAGCCGGGATCGACACGACAAGGCTCACGAGCTTCAATCTCGGAGCGGCGAGCTACCCGCGCTATTCGACCTCTGACAGCTCCTTTGCCCGCAAATACGAGCGACTCGTCGACTGCGATATGCCGCGCGTGGTAGTGGTCTCGGGCTCGAGCAAGTTCTTCGGGCTCGATTCGGACTACGCCGAAAAGCTGCTCGGCGGCAAATATCGGGTCGTAAACTACGGAACTCACGCCGGAATGAATATTCTGATCTTTTTCGACTTCATTTCGCAAAAGGTCACGGACGGCGATATCGTCATCTACGCGCCCGAGCAGTACGCTAAGAACACCACCGGAACAAGCGGCAATCCCGAGCTCAACGCGCTGACCTTTCAGGGCGTGGAATCCTGCTATAACATCCTCTCCTACATCGACCCGAGAAACTACACAAAGCTGTTCGAGTCGCTGGAGGAGTACGACAGGCAGCGTCTCTCCATGAAGGAGCAGCCCTACGAGCAGCACGGCAAAACCACCGATATCTACGGCGACAACTGCGCCGATAGGAGCAGGATGAACTCCCCGAGCTATCACTATGGCGCGAACGGCACCTTCCGCTTCTGCGATAATTTCTTCATCGAGAGCTTCATACCGAACATGAACCGCGCTATCGAGACGGCTCAGGCTAACGGCGCTGTCGTATATTTCAGCCATCCGCCGTACAACCGCAACGCCTGCGACCCGAAATGTCTGAACGACGAGAGCTACGACGCTTATCACAGCTATCTCAGCCGAGTGCTGTCGGCTGAGCTGATCTCGGACGTCAGGAACTACATCTTCGGCGGAGAATATTTCTACGACACCGACTATCATCTCAACAACGCCGGAGCAAAGCTCCACACCGAGCAGCTCATGTCCGATCTTCTGGCAAAGCTCGGGGAAAACAATGACGCGGACGTAAAGCAGTAAGGAAAGGCAGTTCTATAATGGATATCATCTTTTTTGAACAGCCGCTCATCAGGATCGCGGCGCTCATTCTGATTATTCTGGATCTCGTCCCGAGGTTTATCGGCGCGCATATCTGGCTGACCGTCGTAAACTGTGCTCTGCACGCGGTGCTGCTGTCGTATATGTTTCTTGCCGGAGGGACGTTTGAGGAGGCTCTGCTGCTCGTGCTCGTCTCGTCGGCATTGGCGCTCGTTCAGTGTCCTGAGCCGCGAAAGGATGGGAGCAAAAAGTGAATTTCAACTCTCCGGAATTTCTCATTTTCTTTTTGATAGCGGCGATCCTCAACTTTGTCGTTCCTACAAAATACCGCTGGATACCGCTGCTCGCCGCGAGCTACTACTTTTACATGAGTTGGAGCGCAAAGCTCGTCTTTCTGATACTCTTTACGACCGCGGTGTCCTATGCCTCGGGAATTCTTATCGAAAAGCGTCCCGAGCGCAAGAAGCTCTGGCTCGCGCTGTCGCTGACCGCGTCGCTGTCGGTGCTGATTTTCTTCAAATACTATAACTTCTTTGCCGGGAGCGTCGGAGCGCTGATCGGTGCCGATCTGACACTCAAGCTGATGCTGCCGGTCGGAATCTCGTTCTACACCTTCCAGACGCTCTCCTACTCGATAGACGTTTACCGGGGAAATATTCCGGCTGAGCGGCATTTCGGCTATTACGCGCTGTTCGTGTCCTTCTTCCCGCAGCTCGTCGCCGGACCTATCGAGCGACCCGAAAATCTCATACCGCAGCTCAAAGCCAAGCACCGTTTTAACAGCGACGACCTTTCCGCCGGAGCCAAGCGGATGCTCGCGGGCTACTTCAAGAAGATCGTCGTTGCGGATATCACCGCGGGCTATGTGGACGCGGTGTTCAACTCGCCCGAGAGCGCTTCGGGAAGCTCGGTTCCGCTGGCGTCGATGCTTTTCGCGGTGCAGATCTACTGCGACTTTTCGGGCTACACCGACATCGCGATAGGCTGCGCGCGGATAATGGGCTACCGGCTGATGCAGAACTTCGACCGCCCTTATTCGGCTCTGAACATCAAGGATTTCTGGGCGAGATGGCACATCAGCCTGACGAGCTGGTTCCGCTACTATCTGTATATACCGCTCGGCGGAAACCGCCGCGGCAGGACGCGCATGATTCTGAACCTCTTTATCGTCTTTCTCGTGAGCGGTCTCTGGCACGGAGCGGACTGGACTTTCGTGATATGGGGCGCTCTGCACGGAATCTACCGGGTCGTCGGTATGCTGACCTACAAAAAGCGCGAGGAGATATGGAAAAAGCTCGGCGTTGACACGAGCTCGGCTCTAATGAGAGTGTTCAGACGAACCGTGACCTTCCTGCTCGTCTGCTTTGCGTGGATATTCTTCCGGGCTAACAGCACGCACGACCTCATGATACTGCTCGGAAAGCTCTTTGGCAGCTTCAATCCTGCCGCGTTTGTCGGTGAGTTAGGGCTGACCCTGACCGGAGTGCTGATTCTTGCTCTGGCGTACATAATCATGACCCAGCTCGACCGACGCTACACTCTGCCCGAAGCCGAGCTGCCGTCAGGCGGAGCGGTTATGCAAAGCGGAACGGCGCTCTATCTGCTCTACGCGGTGATATTCGCGTGGCTGCTGCTCAAGGCGAGCGGCGGCTCGGGCGCGTTCATCTACTTCCAATTTTGATTCTGCGCGAGAGGAGAAGAATTGAAATGAAAAAAGTGATTTTATCGATCCTCTGCGCCGCGGCTTTAGCGCTGCCGCTGACAGTCCCGGCGATCGCCTCGGCAGTTATCGAGCCGCAGTACGACGAGACCTTTCTCGGCGAGCTCAGATACAAGCACGAGCGGCTCTGTGAGATTTCCGAGCCGAAGATCGTTCTCATCGGAGGAAGCAGTCTGCCGTTTGGAATCGACTCGGAGCGGCTCGAGGAATATGTGGGTATGCCGGTCGTGGACTACGGACTTTACGCCGATATCGGTACAAAGGCGATGCTCGATCTCTCGAGGAATCATATAAACAAAGGCGATATCGTGATAATCTGCCCGGAGGTCGACCGTCAGACTTACTCGCTTTACTACAGCGGGATAAATATGCTCGAAGCGCTCGACGGCTGTCCGTCGCTCTTATTCGACGTCGGAGCTTCAAATTTTGGCGAGCTGATAGCGGCTCTGCCCGAGTTCGCGTCGTCGAAGCTCGACTTTGCCAAAAGCGGCTCAAAGCCTGTGCCAAGCGGCATCTACTCGCTCTCGTCCTTTGACGAATACGGCGATATCAAAGTCGAGCGGCAGTACAACATCATGCCCGACTACGGCGAGAGCTCGCCGATCGAGCTTTCAGCCGATATCATAAGCGACGAGTTTGTCGACTATCTCAACGACTACGCGGGCTTTGCAAGGCTGAAAGGAGCTCAGGTCTGGTTCAGCTTTCCGCCGATGAACGAAGCGGCTGTGACCGCCTCGGACGAGGAAAAAGCTGCTTTCTGCCAAAAGCTCGGCGAAGCGCTCGACTTCCCGGTGATAAGCGGGCTCGAGGACTATATTCTCGACCGCGAGTTTTTCTACGACACAAATTTCCACCTGAACAGCCGCGGCGTGCTCCAGCGGACGGCTCTGCTCGCGGGAGACATCATCCGCGAAGCTGGAATGACCGACAGAGCCGCTTCTCTCGAGTGGATGGAGAGATTTACTCCGCAAAAGCGTCCGGACGACTTCTTCGACGTGTCCTCGGCAGAGGACGACGAGCTGAACGCGCTCGATTTCGTCTTTGAGGAGACCTCCGGCGGGCTGAAGATCACAGGGCTCTCGGAAATCGGAAAGACGCGCGAGAGCCTGACTGTCCCGCGAACCGCCGACGGGAAAGCGGTCGTTTCGATAGGCTCGGGCGCATTCAGCGGCGGCTCGGCGACGGTGCTTAAAATCCCGGCTGACTCCTCGCTGAGAATACTCGAGGATCGCGCCTTTGAGGGAATCTCGCTAAGACGGATAGAATCGGCTCTCGCTCCCGATCTGCTCGCGGCGAGCGACGAAACCTTTGCCGGAGCGGACGGCTGCTATGTCTACGTCTCCGACGAGCTCTACGGCAGCTACGCGACCGACTATTTCTGGAGCGGACTTATGAAGTACGTCAAACGCGGATAAGGTCGTGTCAGACGAAAAAGTCTATAAATCCAAGCCTTTTTCGCGTGATAACTCCAATTATTCAATTTATCTCTAAGTGAGGTATTGCCTTAAGCAAAAAACCGGAGCAGAGTTTCCTCTGCTCCGGTCTGATTTTACAGACAATGTGAGATTTTATCAACGGCTTACAGCGATCTTTCCTCCATAACGCTCATGTACGCCGGACGGATGATCTTGTCCATGCAGATAAGCTCCTCGATGCGGTGCGCGCTCCAGCCGACGATTCGCGCGATCGCGAACATCGCCGTGTAAAGCTCGGTGGGGATCCCGAGCATATCGTATACAAAGCCGCTGTAGAAGTCCACGTTCGGGCTGACTCCCTTATAGATGTGCCTGTACTGCGCAATCAGCTTCGGCGCCAGCTCCTCCACGCCCTTATAGAGCGCCAGATCCTTGTCCCGTCCCTTTTCAGCGGCGAGCTTTTCCACATAGCCCTTGAAAACCCGCTCTCTCGGGTCTGAGAGCGAATACACGGCGTGACCCATTCCGTAGACGAGTCCCTTGCGGTCAAAGGCGTCCTTGTTGATGATCTTTGTCAGATACGCCGCGAGCTCGTCCTTATCCTCGCAGTCGGAGACGTGAGCCTTAATATCCGCCATCATCTGCATGACCTTGATGTTAGCTCCGCCGTGCTTGGGACCTTTCAGCGAGGACATAGCCGCAGCTATCGTGGAATAGGTGTCCGAGCCGGACGAGGTTATGACCCGGGTGGTAAAGGTCGAGTTGTTTCCTCCGCCGTGCTCCATATGCAGTATCAGAGCTGTGTCGAGAACCTTTGCCTCGGTAGCGGTATACTTCTGATCGGGACGGAGCATCATAAGGATGTTCTCAGCAGTGGACAGCGAGGGATCGGGACGGTGGATTACCATGCTCCCCATCTTTTCATAATAATTATATGCGTGATATCCATAGACCGCAAACAGCGGGAACTCGCTGATAAGCTGTATGCACTGGCGCAGCGAGTTGCTGACGCTCGTATCGTTAGCCCTCTCGTCATACGACGCGAGGGTCAGGATGCTCCGGGTCATGGAATTCATGATATCCCCGCTCGGAGCCTTCATTATAACGTCGCGGGTGAAGTTTGTCGGGAGCGTTCTGCTCTCTCCGACAAGGTTTTTGAAGGACTCGGCGGTATTTTCGTCCGGCAGCTCTCCCATCAGGAGAAGATAGGCGATCTTCTCATAGCCGAGCTCGTTCTCGCCGAGACTGCCGAGCAGCTCCTCCACGCGATAGCCCCGGTACCAGAGCTCTCCGTCGCAGGGGGTTTTTTTGCCGTCCTTTATCTTGGACGCTATGATCTTTGAGATATTTGTCAGTCCCGCGAGAACTCCGTTTCCGTTTTCGTCGCGGAGTCCCTTTTTGACTCCGTATTCGTCGTAGAGCCGCGGCGAAATCGAGTCGTTCCTGCGGCAGACCTCCTCCTTTTCGCGCACATAATCATTCAGCGATATTTTCTGCGTCATTGCCGTCTCCCTTTTCATTGAATTCGTTGTCCATTATCTTTTCAAGCTCGTCTATCTGCGACATCAGCGCGATCAGATTTTCGCGTCCGAATTTTTCGATCACCCTGCCGTAATAATCGTCGAGGATAGCCTCCTGCCGAAGCATCGAGGAAAGACCCGATTCGGTTATCGTAACATAGGTCCCCTCGCTCCCGTCACCGTCGTGAGACCAGCTGACAAGTCCGCGGTCCTTCAGCTCCCTTACCATGTTCGACGCCTGATGGATAGTGACCTCCAGCCGCTCGGACAGATCTCTTAAATAAATTTTCTCAGGCGTGAAATCGTCCTTGTGCCTGCCCTGCGTTATCATGTGCAGAGCGATATATTCCTGAATCGTCAGCTCGTGGAACAGATTCTGCGCCTTGCCCTTATTCAGCAGATAGCGGTGATAGGTCAGCTCATACGCCAACATGGTTACGTCCTTGTTTTCATTGCCGTGGTTCATGCGATTCTCCTTTTTCAAACAGATAAAATATCGGCGGGCTCGTTTTTGAAAGCTCTCAGGCTAATATCTCCTCGTAATCCTCGTTTTGCAGATAGAGCTTCTTCAGCGCGTCGACGCAGCTCTCTATCCCGAGCTCAGAGGTGTTGAGAACGATATCGTAATTCTCCCGATCCCTCCAGCGTTTTCCGGTGCTGCAAAAATAATATTGCTCCTTTGCTCCGTCGAGACGGCGGATTATCGAATCTGCGTCGAGCTCGG
>CACXED010000039.1 GCA_902766575.1 uncultured Ruminococcus sp.
ATATATCTGTACCGAGATGCTGTCGGCAAAGGCTGTGCATTTTGAGGACAGAAAGACCGCCGAGCTCGGCGAGCTTTTCGACGGCGAAGCGCCGATCGCCGTTCAGATCTTCGGCAGCGACCCGGAGATAATGGCTGAGTGCGCCGCGAAATTAGCGGCGGGAACCTACAAATATTGCCGGAATCAGAACCGTCCGGCGGTGATAGACGTCAATATGGGCTGCCCGGCTCCAAAGGTCGCGAACAACGGCGACGGCTCGGCGCTGCTGAAGTCGCCCGAGCTTGCCGCGAGGATAGTCCGCGCCTGCGTCGATGCCGTCGATATTCCGGTGACGGTGAAAATGCGCATCGGCTGGGATGAGAGCTCGATCTGCGGCGCTGAGTTCGCAAAGCGCATGGAGGACGCCGGAGCGTCGGCGCTCACCGTCCACGGCAGAACGCGGGAGGGACGCTTTTCCGCTCCGATCAACTTTGACGAGATCAGGCGTATCAAGAAAGCGGTCAGCATCCCGGTCGTCGGCAACGGGGAGATCTTTTCCGCCGACGACGCGCTGCGGATGTTCGAGCGCACAGGCTGCGACGCGGTGATGGTCGGACGTGGAGCGCTGGGAAATCCGTGGATCTTTTCAGAGATCAGCGCCGCTCTTGACGGCAGGAGCTTTACAAAGCCCTCACAGTCCGAAAAGATTGGGATCGCGCTCGCCGAGCTGAAGCTCAGGATCTCCGAAAAGGGCGAGCGGGTCGGAGTCTGCGAGTCGCGAAAGCTGTTGGCGTGGTACCTCAAGGGTATACGCGGCGCGGCATCGGCGAGAAACGCGCTGAACTCGGCGCTGACCTACGAAGCGGTCGAGGCCGCCATGCTCGGAGCCGTTTTGGAAGAATGAACTGACCGAATTTTTACGAAAGGGTGTGAACGGTATCGTGAAAACCGAAGACGAGGAGCGGCTGCTCAAAGCCGCCGCAGCCGGAGATCAGACGGCTTTTTCCGAGATCGTGAGCGCCTATGAGCGGCTGGTCTACAACACGGTGAAATCCAAGGTGCTGTCAGCCGAGGACGCGATGGACATCTCGCAGGAGGTGTTTCTGAAGATTTGGCGCGCGCTGCCGAACTGGCGCGGCGAGTGTCGGTTCGCGACTTGGGTCTATAAGGTCTGCATAAACGCGAGCCTCGACTTCCTGCGCCGGGCTCCGGAGCGCACCGAGCCGCTCAACGGCTATCCCGACGCCGACGGGGATGAGCGGCCGCTCGAGATCGCCGATGATTCGGTCTGCTCCTCGCCCGAGGGAAAGCTGGAGCAGAGCGAGACCACGCTCGCCGTCCGGAGAGCTATCGCCAAGCTGCCCGACGATCAGCGTCAGGTCGTGGTTCTGCGGGACATCGAGGGATATTCCTACGAGGAGATAGCCGAAATGCTCTCGCTTGGGATAGGGACGGTCAAGTCGCGGATCAACCGCGCGCGCTGCCGTCTCAAAGCGGTGCTCGAGGCCGAGCTCGGACTGAAAAAATAAATTCTGATTTTTATATTTTAGTGGGAACAAAATAAGATTTTCCGCGTCTAACTACATACGAGAACAACAGTAACATGGCAATGGGGGATCAGACTTGAAAAAACGGAACGGTAACAGATTAAGCTGCGGCGAAGCCCGCTCAATGATGTTCGAATATCTCGACGGCGAGCTTGGCAGCCGCGACAGCGAAAGACTGTCCGCGCATATCTCCGAGTGTCCGGAGTGCCGGTCGGAGCTTGAGGACTGCAAAAAGCTCCTCGATACGATCGGGAAGATCGAATATCCCGTGCCTGACAGGCTGCATTCGAATGTAATGGCGCTGGTCGGAGCAGCGGCTCAGGATAAGCCTTCGCGATTCGGAAGCATCATAATGGGAGGACGCCGCAGAGGCTTTGCGGCTGTCGGAACGCTCGCAGCCGCCTGCGCGGTGATCGCTCTGGTCATACTGAACCGCGGTTATATCGAGCACGGCGCATCCGATCTCGCCGCTCCCGAGATTGCTCAGGATGTGCAGGCGACCGGAGCGACCGGAGAGGGGGATTATTACTCCACCGAGACGGTCGGAGCGCTGAAATTCTCGTCGCCCATGACTACCTCCGAGGAGACTGCCGAGCCGGAGAATTTCGCGGAAGCCAAGGCTCCTGTATTTTCCGACAACAGCATCGGCGGCTCTATCGTCACCGACGATAACGACTACGGATATTCCGCAGACCGGGTATATTCAGAAAAAAGCGACGAGCTCATTATCGGAGCTGCCGAGGATGCGGCTCAGCTTTCGGAGATGATAGACAGCTGGGTGAGCGCCGGGACCGCCGTGCTTGTGTTCAATTCGAAAGAAACGCCGGTGTTTCCCGACGGGGAAGCTATAAAGGTCGCCGGATTCAAAACCGTCAGCTTTTGCGAGATCATAAGCTCTGACGCCGATGAAAAGCTCACAGAGATCATAAAATCGTGCGAGGCTAAGGGCGAGAAATATCAGAGCTTTATTCCGGAGTCCGACTACGACACGCTTGTGGTCGCGTACTATCCGGAGGAAAGCGTTTTAGTCGAGGAAGCATCGGAGTGATCGGATATATTGTCTGCGGCGCAGTCGCCTGCGCCGCTGTTTTGTGCATGGCGTTCTCACAGCGGCTGAAGCTAAGAAGGTACGATATCCCGACCGACAAGCTGAGCTGCGGGCTGAGGATTGTCCAGATCTCCGATCTCCACGACTGCCGCTTCGGAAAACGGCAGGAGAGGCTGATAGGCATGGTTCGGGACGCAAGACCCGATCTCATCGTCCTGACCGGAGATATCGTCAACGACACTCCCGAGCTGACCGCAAGGCGACCGATACTCTCGCCCGATCATCCGGCGAGAGAGCTGCTCGACGGGATACTGCCGCTCGCGCCGGTCTATATGGTCTTTGGCAATCACGAGGACAACATCGCCGAGCTTTCCGAATTGAGAGCAGAGCTTAATGAGCTCGGAGTGAAGCTCATCGGCGGAAAACGGGTCTGGATCAGTGTGAGAGGGCAGAGAATCGGGCTCTGCGGTATCGACGACCCGCGCTTCTTCGGTCAGGGTAAGCAGAAAATGAGCCTACGGGAGCGGATCGCCGACGATTCCGAGCGGACTTCTCAATCGCTTGAACGCTGGCGGCACGAGCTCGCCGGGCTTGAGGGGCAAAACGACGGGAGCTTTTCGGTACTGCTGTCGCACCGACCTGAGGAATACGGGCTTTACGGCGGCTTCGACCTGACCTTCTCCGGACACGCCCACGGAGGTCAGTGGCGTCTCCCGCCGATTATCAACGGAGTCTACGCGCCGCATCAGGGGATCTTCCCAAAGCACGCGGGCGGACTGTATAAGCTCGATAAGGGCTGGCACATCGTGTCAAGGGGGCTTTCGGTCAGGCGCTGTCCGCGCATATTCAACCGTCCGGAGGTCTGTCTTGCGGTTATAAGCGGCGATAAGCGCTGATTTTGTGAATATTTGCACTTGACAAAAATAATCGCGTATTGTATAATTATGATGTACGTTTCATCGCGGCTTGAACACGCTTTTATCGCAGGAGGTAAATAAATAAAAATGACAGATACCAGAAAAAAAGAGCTTTTACGGATCGCATATGAGATCCGCAAGGAAGCTGTTACCGCAGTCTACAGCGCGGCAAGCGGTCATCCCGGCGGCTCGCTCTCGATCGCCGAGATCCTCGCATACCTGTATTTTGAAGAAATGAACGTCGATCCCGCAGACCCCAAAAAGGCTGACCGAGATCGTTTTGTGCTGTCTAAGGGACACGCGGCTCCCGGTCTTTACGCGGCTCTGGCTCTGCGCGGATTTTTCCCGGTCGAGGAGCTCAAGGGTCTCAGACAGATCGACAGTGTCCTGCAGGGACATCCCGACATGAAGCATATCCCCGGCATCGACATGAGCACCGGCTCGCTCGGTCTCGGCATCTCCGCCGCCTGCGGAATGGCGCTGTCGGCAAAGTATCAGAAGCAGGACTGGCGCGTCTGGTCTATCGTCGGCGACGGCGAGTCCGAGGAGGGTCAGGTCTGGGAAGCGGCTATGTTCGCCGCGCATTACAAGCTCGACAATCTCGCGATCTTCGTCGACTGGAACGGACTCCAGATCGACGGTCCGGTCGCTGAGGTCATGAATCCCACTCCCCTCGACGAGAAATTCCGCGCATTCGGCTGGAACGTGATCTCGATCGACGCGCACGACCTCGACGCTATCGAGGCTGCCGTCACGCTCGCCAAGGAGACCAAGGGAAAGCCTACCGCGATAATCGCCAAGAGCGTCAAGGGCAAGGGCGTCTCCTATATGGAGAACGAGGTCAGCTGGCACGGCTCGGCTCCCAAGAGCGAGCAGTATGAGATTGCGATGTCCGATCTTGACGCCGCTCTCGCAAAGCTCGGCTGAAGGACGCTAAAGAGCTACAGAAAGGATAATGCAGAAAATGGCAGATAAAATAGCTACCCGCGAAGCATACGGAGCCGCTCTCGCCGAGTTCGGCGAAAAGTACGACAGGCTGGTCGTCCTCGACGCAGACCTCGCCGCTGCGACCAAGACCGGTACCTTCAAGAAAAAATTCCCCAACCGCTTCTTCGACTGCGGCATCGCCGAGGGCAACATGATGGTCGTCGCAGCCGGAATGGCGGCGTCGGGACTCATACCTTTCGCGTCGTCTTTCGCGATGTTCGCCGCCGGACGCGCCTTTGAGCAGGTCAGAAACGCGATCGGATACCCGCATCTCAACGTCAAGATCGGCGCTACTCACGCCGGAATTTCGGTCGGCGAGGACGGAGCAACGCATCAGTGCCTCGAGGACTTCGCGACCATGCGCTCGATACCCGGAATGGTCGTCATGCAGCCGGCGGACGCGGTTGAGGCGCGCGCTATGGTCGAAGCTGCGATAAAGTACGAGGGACCCTGCTATATGCGCTTCGGACGCTACGCGGTTCCGGTGCTGTTCGACAAGGATAACTACAGCTTTGCGATCGGAAAGGGAATCGTCATGGCTGACGGCGCTGACGTCACCATCGCCGCTACCGGTCTGATGGTCGAGCAGGCGCTCGCCGCACGCGAGCTGCTCGCCGGAGAGGGAATCTTGGCGCGCGTCGTGAATATCCACACCATCAAGCCGCTCGACAGCGAGCTCATCCTCAAATGCGCGGCTGAGACCGGAGCGATCGTCACCGCTGAGGAGCACAACTTCATCGGCGGACTCGGAAGCGCGGTCTGCGAGTGCGTCTCGGGCGCAAGACCCGTGCCGGTGCTCAGAGTCGGCGTGGAGGACAGCTTCGGACGCTCGGGCAAGGTTCCGCCGCTGATGGAATACTACGGACTCACTGCGGCTCACATCGCCGAAAAGGCTAAGGAAGCCGTCAAGCTCAAGAAATAAATAAAAATGGAATGGCGCGAGCCATTCCATTTTTTTATCAGTCGATATTCCTGAAGCTGTCGACGACTTCTTCAAAGTAGCTTTCAGCGGAGCTTTCGCGGGAGGCGTAGTAGGACGCGAAATCGCTCGACTGGCTGTTCATCAGATCCTGAATCGCGAACGCGAAGCCCTGCCAGTTGTCGTAGAAGTAGCCGAAGTCGAACACGCGACCCTCGAGGATCATATCCATGATTTTCATGCTCTCGTCGTCGCTGGTGTA
>CACXED010000040.1 GCA_902766575.1 uncultured Ruminococcus sp.
AGAGCCCTTTTTCGCGAAAAAGGGCTCTCCCCCCAGACCCCCACTCACAAAAAGCTCCATACAATAAGATTTTTTTGATTTTTTAATTTCTGAACGATATCAACGGATGAGCGCTTTGCTTGCCGGCGCATCGGATTCTGAAAATTTCTGCGTTTGACTTGATTTTGCGGTCAGCCCGCGGTATTGCCTAAAATACTATGCTAAAATCGAAACCGCCCGGCTGCCGATATCCGAACCGACAGCCGGGCTATTGCCGCGAAAATATTATTTGTCTGAAATCTTCGTCACGACCGGCTTGCCGTCCGCGTCGAGCAGCACAGTCAGCCCTCCGGCATAGCCATCGTGAACAAAGATGTAATTTACTCCGGTCTCGCGGTCAACGAGAATCGTTCTCTTGCCCTTGTTCGAGAGAGTGTTGCCCTCGCTGTGAGTGACGATGAATCTGTCTCCATAATATGCCATTGCAATACCTCCTGATATCAGCGGTCATATAATTTTTACTTGCGTTCATCTGACTGCATATATGATATCATATACCAATGACCGCCGCATGAACGCCGCATGAACATTCCGTAAATCCGAACAAAAAGAGCCGCCGCACTTTCCGTGCGGCGGCTCCCAAAGCCCGCTCAGTCCTCGGGCATATTCTCCCAGTTGTGATAGACCTCGATAACGTCGTCGTTGTCCTCCAAATTTTCGAGGAGCTGCGTCATGTGCTTGACGTCGTCCTCGTTAGTGAGCGAGACGTAGGTGTTCGGAACCTTGTCGAGATCGGCGGACGCTAACTTGTAGCCCTTCTGCTCGAGAGCTTCGCGTACAGCGTCGAGGTCGTCCGGCTCGGTGGTGATCTCGAAAACTCCGTCGTCCGACGAGAAGTCAGCCGCGCCGGCTTCGAGAGCGTCCTCCATCAGCTTGTCCTCGTCGATATCCTCGTCCTCATTGTCGATGACGATAACGCCCTTTTCGGTGAACATGAAGCCTACGCAGCCGGTAGTTCCGAGATTTCCGCCGAACTTGTCGAAGTAGTGGCGGACGTCGGAAGCGGTGCGGTTGCGGTTGTCGGTGGTGGTCTCGACTATGACCGCTACTCCGCAGGGACCGTAGCCCTCGTAAACGATCTCCTCGTAGTCGGCGCTGTCGGCGGAGGAAGCCTTTTTGATTATGCGGTCGATATTGTCGTTGGGGACGTTGTTAGCCTTGGCCTTGGCGATGAGCGCGGCGAGCTTGGAGTTAGCGACCGGATCGGCTCCGCCCTCCTTGATGGCGACCGCCATCTCCTTGCCGATCTTGGTAAAGATCTTGGCGCGCTGAGCGTCGGTCTTTTCCTTTTTGTGCATTATGTTTTTCCATTTGCTGTGTCCTGACATATATTTATCTCCTTAATTATATCTTTTCAGTCTTTTTCATGCAGATCAGCCCGAACGCCGCGCCGAGCACGTTCTTGACCGCGGCGGTCAGCGCGACTCTGAAATCGCGCACCCTCGCGTCGGGAGCGGTGACTATCTGGCACTCGTGATAGAAGCGGTTGAATACCGCGCAGACGTCGAGTATATACCGCGCAATGACCGACGGCTCGAGCTCGTCTATCGCCGAGAGAACCTTTTCGGGGAAGATCGACAGCGTTTTGAGAAGCTCTGCCTCGGTGGGATCGGTGATGTCTGCCGCGTCGGGCTTTATGTCCGGAACTCCGCCCGCCTTTGAGATCAGCGAGCAGGTGCGCGCGTAGGTGTACTGCGCGTAGGGTCCGGTGTTGCCGTCGAAGTTCAGCGCGTCCTCGAGGACGAAATTTATATCCTTGATGCGGCTGTTCGAGAGGTAGTAGAACACGATGGCGCCGACTCCGACCGCCTCGGCGATCTCGTCCTTATTCTCAAGGTCAGGGTTCTTCTCGGTCATGATCTCCTTGACCTTTTCGATTGACTCGGCGAAAAGCTCCTTGAGGATAACGACGTTTCCGGCTCTTGTCGAGAGCTTGGAGCCGTTTATCGAGACGGTTCCGTAGGGGACGTGGATGAGGTCCTTAGCCCAGTCGTAGCCCATAAGCTCGACGACCTTGAACCACTGTCTGAAATGCAGGCTCTGTCCGGCTGAGGTGACATAGACGCACTTGTCGAAATCGTAGGTCTCTTTTCTGTATATAGCCGCGGCGATGTCGCGGGATGGATAGATCGACGAGCCGTCGTTCTTGAGTATCAGGCAGGGCGGCATACCGTACTTTTCGAGATCGACTATAGACGCTCCGTCGTCGATTTTGAGCAGTCCCTTTGCGCGGAGCTCGTCGACGACCGCCGGAACCCTGTCGTAGTAGAAGCTCTCGCCCTTATAGCTGTCGAAGGTGATGCCGAGCTGGTCGTAGGTCTTCTGGTACTCGCGTATCGAGATGTCGATGAACCACTTCCAGAGTTTCATGTTCTCCTCGTCGTGGTGCTCGAGCTTTGTAAACTCGCGGCGGGCCTCGTCCTCAAGCTCGGGATGCTTTTCAGCCTCCTCGTGGAACTTGACATAGAGCGCGACGAGCTCGTCGCACTGCCCTCTCTCTACCGCGTCGTGGTCGCCCCATTTCTTGTAAGCGACTATCATCTTTCCGAACTGAGTTCCCCAGTCGCCCAGATGGTTCACTCCGATGCACTTGTAGCCGACGAACTGATAGAGCATCTTCAGCGAATGACCGATTACAGTCGTTCCGAGATGTCCGATGTGGAAGGGCTTTGCGACGTTGGGCGACGAGTAGTCGAGCACGACCGTCTTGCCCTTTCCGAAGTCGAACGAGCCGTAGCTCTCGCCCTTTTCAAGTATCTCGGGTAAGAGCTTTCCGGCGAGGTATTCGGGATTTATGCGGAGGTTGAGATAGCCTCCGGCGACCGTCGCTTCCTTTATTATCCCGTCCGACAGCCCCTCGGACAGAGCCGCGGCGATGGCGGGCGGAGCCTTTCTTAACTCCTTTGAGAGCTTGAAGCAGGGGAACGCTAAGTCTCCGAGCTTATCGTCGGGAGGATACTCCAAAAATCCGGCGAGCTCGTCGGCGGAGAGCGAGGGATTTTCGCAGAGCGACGAGTACTTGTCCCAGAGCTTTTCGGCGATGTGTTTCTTTATTGTAAGCATAGTCCTGATCCTTATAATTAAAATAACATAATATTTATTATAGCATATCCGGCGTATTTTCGCAATAGCATTTTCAACAAAATTTCAAACTTTTTTCGGCAGTTATGTCGTATGAGAGTATCACGGCTCAAATCGACCATCTGCTTTCGTTATCGCCGCCGCTTCTGACCGCCTCGCGGTATTCGCTCGGCGTCATGCCGACGATGCTTCGGAACACGCGGTTAAAGGTGCGCTGCGACGTGAAGCCGCACTCAAATGCTATCGAGGTGATAGACTCGTCTGTGTAGAGCAGACTTCTCCGCGCGTTGTTGACGCGTATCGAGTGTATGAACTCGGGAAAGCTCAGCTTCATCATCGACGACAGCAGACGCGAAATCTGACTGCGGCTCAGCCCGACCTCCGCCGACAGCTTGTTCATCGAGAGCTCCGGGTCGCCGATATGCTTGGTGCAGTAGCTCAGCACGTTCTGTATACTGTATACCCCCGAGGTGTCGTCCCGCGGGACGAGCTCCAGCCTTTCGAGCAGCTCGCCGACCTCGGCGGTCAGGTAAGCCCTCAGCGCGCTCTCGCCCACCGAGCCGCCGTCATAAGCCGGGTCGGCGAGCCTGTCGTTGTAAAATCCGGAGCTTTCAGAGCCATTATTGCATTTGATCCGCGACCATAGCTCGGTCGTGCGGCAGAGGCTCTCACCGAAGCCGGGTGCGAGGTCGGAGACATTTATCACCGGGAAAGTCGGCTGATAGCGGCAGAGCAGCTTTCCGAACGGCTCCACGTCCTCGGGCGCGAAGATAACCGTCATTATCACGCTGTCGGCGAGGTTTTCAAAGCTGTGCTCGTCAAACGGAAAGGCGATGTAGATATCACCCTTGCCAAGGTCGTATACCCTGTCCGCCGACCTCACTCTCATGCCGCCGTCAAGCATATATTTTATCTCTGCCTCGGGATGAAAATGGTTGTAAAACCGCTCGCCGCTATTGCCCTTTTTGACCACCATCACCGGCTCGATGTGGGTAAAGAACACGGGCATAGAACTCGCCTCCTCAGTAATCTTTCTGAGAGTATTATACCACACCGGCGGCATTTTGTCTATACTCAGGGCTTAAAATTTTGAGCATTTGTCTCGTTTTGGCGGGCTTTGCGACATTTTGACCATAACGTGCAAGATTTTTACTTTTTTTCGGGCGGTCTGTGTGGTATAATATATAATACAAACTATTTTCTTTGGAGGAAATATAATGAAAAACAGACAGATTTCATTCCTGCTGGCGGCTCTGCTCGCAGTCTCTGCGCTCGCCTCCTGCGGTGACAAGAACCCCTCGTCCACCGACACTTCCGCTCAGTCCGGCGGCGACAGCACCACCGCTCAGGAAAAGCCTGAGTACGAATTTACCACCGAATACGACGGCTCGGAGATCCGGGTGCTCAACTGCGACGACATCTTTTCGATGCACGCGCGCGTCGATACCGGCGAAACCAACGGCGAGACGCTCAACGACGCTCAGTACAACGCCGTGCGCAAGCTCGAGGATAATATGGGTATCAAGTGGGTCGAGACCAACGTCCATCTTCAGAACGAGATGCCGGATCAGATACGCCAGCTTATCCTCGCGGGCGACGACGACTATGACATCATCTACCAGAGCTACTCTCAGAACTACTACGAGTTCACAAGCCAGGGCTACTACTACAACCTGAACGACTACTCCGGGATTCAGCTCGACAAGCCCTGGTGGCTCAGCTCCTTCAACGACCTGATGGAGGTCAACGGAAAGCTCTACGCCGGGCTCGGATACTCGCATCTCTGCACCATCGACGCCGCGGGCATACTCGCTTTCAATCAGTCGATGATGGAAAAGCTGAGTCTCGAGCTGCCCTACGAGTCGGTCAAGAACGGAACCTGGACCATCGACAAGCTCATCACCTACTGCAAATCGGCGGCTGACCTCAACGGCGACGAGAGCTTTACCTGGAAAGCCGACGGAAACTGCGTCTGGGGACTTTCGGCTCCCAGCAATATCGGAGCCAACCGCCTTGAGAACTTCGGTCAGTCGATAATAATCAACGAAAACGGCAAGCTCAAGCTCAACGCCGGTTCGGAGCGTTTCTACGACGGCTGTACGATGCTCTCCGAGCTGTTCAGCGCAAACGACGGCTCGGTCTGCCTCGCTCCCTTCAACGGCGACGACAAGCCCGAATCCTACATCGGAGTCTTTGAGAACCAGCGCGCGCTTTTCGGGTGCTCTGAGGTCGCAAAGTCCAACCGTCTGAGAAAGCTCGACTTTGACTTCGGCGTGCTTCCCTATCCGAAGCTCGACGAGGAGCAGGACCGCTATTACGCTTCGCTCTCGTTCCCCGCCTGCGGAGTGGCGATCCCCGTCACCTGCCAGACTCCCGAGCGCTCTGCGGCAGTCGGCGACGCGATCAACTATATCTTCTACAAGGACGTCTGGCCGGTATTCCGCAGCGTGACGCTCGAGCAGAAGAATATGCGCAACGAGGAGTCGATCGAGATGCTCGATATCATCCTCAACTCCACCGCGCCTATCATCTATGACGTTTACACGGTCGGCAACGACTATGTCAACGCTCTGAGCGACAAGATCCGCAAGGGCGACACCGGATTCTCCTCGCTCCTCGCGTCCTACGCCGACGCCATCAACGAAAAGATCGCGGAAGTCAACGAAAATTAAGCAATAAATTTAAGGCAACACCGCACAATTCTAAGTGCGCAGATGCGCAGAAATTTTTTCGTCAGACGATACAAATAATTCGATCAGTTGCTTCGCAACTGTTAGGCAGGGTA
>CACXED010000041.1 GCA_902766575.1 uncultured Ruminococcus sp.
ACCTACGGCATTTCTCCGGGACAGTACCGGATAAGCTGCCGGATCGAGGCCGCGCGGAACGCTCTCGCCGCCGGAGAAAGCATCGCCGAGGTATCCGAGCGGCTCGGATTCCCCGACGTCTACACCTTCACGCACAGATTCAAAGCCGTGGTCGGCGTCTCGCCCGCCCGCTACAGAGGAGACGTCAGCGAATAAACCCGGCTGTCACGCTCACTTTATAACCCCGAGACGGAGCTTGTCAGCGATCATCGCGATAAATTCGGAGTTTGTCGGCTTGCCGCGCTGACGGCTGATCGTGTAGCCGAAATAGCTGTTCAGCGTGTCGAGGTCTCCGCGGTCCCACGCGACCTCGATTGCGTGGCGTATCGCGCGCTCGACGCGGGAGGTAGTGGTTGAGAAGCTCTTGGCGACGCTCGGATAGAGCGATTTCGTCACAAAGTTGATGATGTCGGGATCCTCAACGGTCATGGCTATCGCGCAGCGCAGATAGGTATAGCCCTTGATATGCGCCGGTATGCCGATGTTGTGCAGTATCCGCGAGATCTGCACCTCAAGCGGCTCGTCCGAGCCGTCCGTCGATTGCGGAAGCTCCTTTGTCTCCGGGATGTGCAGATTGTCCTTCATTCCCGCAAGAGCCCGGAAGATGCGCTCGCAGAGCTCGGTCGTCTCGTAGGGACGGGTAAGAAAATCGGCGTTGTCCATACGGCAGATCTCGCGCATGAGCGAGTCCTGACCGGCGTCGCCGATGTATATGAAGAACGCGGGGCGCGTCCGGGTCAGCTCAGCCCGCTGACGCTCCGAGAAGATAAGCTGCATACCCTCTCCGCCGTCGAGCATGGCGTCGCAGATGACGAGGTTGCAGTGGAGACTCCGTATCGCGTTCTCGGCTTCCGCGCGGCTCTGAGCCTCGTAAACGCACCCGAAGCCTATCCCGGTCAGCAGTCCGACGATGTTCCCGCGTTCGCCTCTCTCGGCGACGCAGACAAGTATTTTCATTGATGTATCCATATAGTTGTCCCTTCCTGATAATATAATATTAAAGTCGGCGATCTTCTCCAAACCGGGACAATATTTCCACAAGCTGTGAATTATTCTATTTCCCGGTCGCCTGTACAATATTGTACCATATATTTACAAAATAATCAAGTGGACGGATAACCAAAATATGGGGTAATTTACTGTATAATCCGTACAAAGATTTGTCGAATTACAGCGTTAATTGCGCCAACGCTCTTGACAGACGGGTGAGAGTGTGGTAGAATTGATTGGATTAAATTTAATCTTGAATTTAGGAGGAAAATATGAAAACCTACAGATATACCGATTCGCCGCTCGAGGTTCACGGGCTCCCGTTCTGGAACGAGAACCATCTGCTCGAACGGCTCCCCGCGAAAACGCTTGAAAGTCTGAAAGCCGAAAATCCGAGCTCGGGCGTGCTGAATCTCCAAAAGCGCTGTCCCGGAGCGCGGATCTGCTTCCGGACCAACGCAAAGCGGTTTACGGTCAGAATGGAGCTTGAGACTATCTCTCCGGACGTGGGAATGTCTATCTTCGCCTGCCAGGCTATCAACGTCATGATCGGCCCGCACAAAACCGCGCGGTTTGCCGGGCTTGTGAATCCGCCCGATTACAATACCCTGACCGCGCAGCGCACCTTCTCAAAGTCGGACGAGACCGAGGATATCACGCTCTTTCTGCCGAGGAACGAGCCGGTGAAGAATATCGAGATCGAGGTCGACGACGACGCTCTTGTTGAAGCTCCGACGCCTTACAGATATCCGCCGATACTGTTCTACGGCTCGTCGATCACCGAGGGCGGCTGCTGCTGCCGTATGACAAACGTCTACAACGCGCTGATTTCGAGCGATCTCGACGTGGATTACTACAACTACGGCTTCTCGGGCAGCGCGCGAGGAGAGATGGCGCTCGCCGACTGCATAGCTGATATCCCGATGAGCATCTTCGTCTACGACTACGACCACAACGCTCCGACTCCCGAGCATCTCAAAAAGACTCACGAGCCTTTCTTCAAACGCATCCGCGAAAAGAATCCCGACCTGCCGGTGATAATGATATCGCGCCCGGTCTACATAGGCTCGGAGGACGCGGATATCCGCGCCGAAATTATCCGCGAGACCTATGAGAACGCGAAAAAAGCCGGAGACAAAAACGTATACTTTATCGACGGAAGAAAATTCTTCGGCGACAGGGGAGCGCTCTGCTCCTGCGACGACTGCCACCCGAACGACCTCGGCTTCTATCTGATGGCGCAGGCTATCGAGCCGACCGTAAAGAAAATACTCGAGGAAAACTACGGAAAATAAAACAGGAGGACTACCATGTTTACTGCCGCAAAACCGATATTTATCAAGGGAAAATCAAAGGAGACCAACTTTCAGGCGGGCTTTGTCTGCCGCTTCAACGCATCTGAGGGCAAAAAATATACTCTCCGGATGGCGGCTTCGACCTTCTGCCGCGTGACGCTTAACGGCGCGTTCCTGCACTACGGCCCGGCGCGCGGACCTCACGGCTATCTTCGCGTCGACGAGATAACCGTCCCCGCAAAGCCCGGCGAGAACCTGCTGACCTTTGAGGTCGCGGGCTATAACTGTCCGTCCTTCTATACGGTCGATATTCCCTCGTTCCTCCAGTGCGAGATAAGCTCTGACGGCGAGGTCGTCGCCTTTACCGGACGCGACTTCAAGGGAATTTCGCTCGACACGCTCCGCGAGCCTAAGGTCTCGCGCTACAGCTATCAGCGCGCCTTTACCGAGGTCTATTATCTCGACTCAAAAGCCGCCGACTGGAAGAACGGCGATTTCGACGGCGAGGAGCTCGGGATATCCGATCCCGGACTTGAGTACATACCCCGCGGCTTCAAAATTCCCGAGTTCAGGGTCACGGCTCCCGCAAAGCCGGTCAGAGCCGGAGTTTACGCTCTTAAGAACTCCGAGCGCCGCTACTGCCGGAATCACATCCCGTCAAAGGACGTCAAGTGCTTCAGATACGAGGAGCTTCCGAACGATATCATCGGCGCGACCGACGCCGACTTCACCGAGCGCGAAATCGGCGATAAGACCTCCGCGGGTCAGTTCAGACAGTTCACCTTTGACGGCATCGACACCGGATTTATAATAACGAAGCTCAAGGTCTCGTCCCCGGCGGTCGTATATGTTATCTTCGCCGAGAAATACAAGCCCGGCACGTCTGACATCGACTCGGGCGACGCGTCGAGCGACACGCTCAACGTCATAAAGTACCGTCTGCCGATCGGAGAATATACGCTCGAGTCCTTTGAGTGCTACTCCTTCAAGCATATCGCGCTGATGGTCGAGTCGGGCGAGGTCGAGAGCTGCGAGTTCACGCTCCGCGAATACTGCTATCCGATAAGGAATATCACGGTCAAGACCGGAGACCCGACCCTCGACAAGACCTTTGAAGCCTGCCGTCAGAGCTTCAGGCAGAACACTATCGACTGCTTCATGGACTGCCCCGGACGCGAGCGCGGCGGATGGCTCTGCGACAGCTACTTCACCGGAATGTCGTCGCTGCTCTTTACCGGAGATACCGAGTGCGAGCGGCTCTATCTCGACAATTTCAGCATCGCCAAGTTCCCCGAGCCGGGACTTCCGAGAGGACTTCTGCCCGAGTGCTATCCCGGCGACAATCTCTGGGACTCGAGCATCCCGCAGTGGACGATGTGGTATGTGATGGAGGTCGGAGCTTTCGGAGAGCGCGGCGGAGACGCTTCGCGCTACAGAGAGATCGTAGAACGGATCCTCGGCTTCTTCGAGCCTTACGAGAACTCCGACGGACTGCTCGAAAAGCTCCCGTTCTGGAATTTTGTCGAGTGGACAAGGGCTAACAGCTGGGTTCAGGACGTGAACTATCCGACGAATATGCTCTACACCGGAGTTCTGCGCACGGCGGCTAAGGTTCTCGACCGCCCGGAGCTCTGCGAAAAGGCTGACAGGATACGCGACGAGATAGTAAAGCAGTCCTTCGACGGCGAATACTTCCGCGACCACGCAAAAAGAATGCCCGACGGCAGTCTCGAGGTGCTTGACGACCGCTCGGATATCTGCCAGCACGAGGCGCTGATGTTCGACATCTTCGACCCATCCGACCCGAAGTTCGCGGTGCTCATGGAGAGCATCAGAAACCGCTTCGGAGTGCTCGGCGACCGGAGCGGACTTCCGGCGGACATCGAGCCGCTCGACCTTTTCATCGGCTTTGCGGTCAGGATCGAGGTGCTGATGAAGCTCGGAATGTACGAGCAGAATCTTGAGGAGATCAAAGCGGTCTACGGCGTTATGGCTGAAGCTACCGGAACGATCTGGGAGCACCGCAAGGGGTTCGCCAGCCTGAATCACGGCTTCGGCTCCTTCGTCGCGGTCAGGATCCTCGACTGCCTGCGCGGGCTGAGAGGCTGAGACATAATCAATGCGCCGCCCTTTCGGGCGGCGCAGTTTATTTATATTGAGACCCGGCTGATCCTCCAGTCAGAGAGCCGGTTGTCGTAGCCGGTCGTGTCGCGGTAAAGCCTGAGCGGGCGGGTATAGCTTTCGCCGCCGGATGTAAAGGTCACGTCGTAGTCGCCGAAGAAGCCCTCGAACACAAAGCGCTCGTCCTTTCCGGAGCGGTCGAGCTCGGTGTGCCACTCGCGGTTGATAAGCCGGTCGAGCACCTCGTAGGCGGGCTTGGGCGAGAGGTCGTTTCTCATCAGTCCGGCGTGATAGACATTCTCGCCGCCGTATGCCGTGCCGTCGACGAGATTCCACCAGATGAACGCCTCGACGTATTTCTGCGAGAACCAGAGCCTGACCATCCGCTCGACCAGCTCAGCCTGAATCTGCTCGTCCTCCGGCTCGTTCGACCAGGAGGGTATTGAGACCTCCGAGATGTGGATCGGCAGTCGGAAGTCGGAGTAGCGCTCGAATATATCGAGCAGTCTCAGCGGATCATAGAGCGGCCCGGCGGCGGAGATCTCGTTCTCGCGTCCGGTAAAGGCGTGGAACTGCATACCGACGCCCTCGATCTTAGTTCCGCGGGCGAGCTGATCCTTCAGCATCAGATAATAGCGGCTGCGGGTTCCGACATATTCGTTCTTTCCGAAGGTCTCAAAGCAGCCCTCGTTCCAGAAAAGGCGGGTGTTCGGGAACTCGCGCTTTGCGAGGTCGAAGCAGTATTTTTCGTGCTCGGGCTCGTCGGTGATCTGGAAATTGCGCATACCGTTGCCCTTGTAGCAGTTTTTATAGATCGAATACATCTCGTTTATCACGTCCATGTCCTCGAAATCGTAGCGATAGCGCTCTCCGAGAGCCGCCGCGCGCTTTGCGAGGGCAATGTCTATCCCGCGGTTCGAGTCGGGCAGCCATGCCGGATTGAACGAGTTGTAGGCAAGACAGTGAGCCTTCATGCGTATTTTATTCTCGGCGCAGTAATCGCGCACGATATCGAGCGCCGGTCGCCGCCAGATGTTCGGCGAGTCTGCGTCAAAGCGCGGCTTGCCCTCCTCGGGCTCGAGAGCGTCCCAGTAGATCGGAGCGACTCCGCAGTTGAAGATTTTCCTGAAAGCCTCGCGGTAAGCCCTGTTCTTCTCCGGCTCGGGGAACTGATCGAGCAGAAAGAGCGAGCAGCCGAACTTGAACTCGTGCCTTGTCTGCTTCACGCTGACCGAGTCGGGATAGATGCGCTTGCCGTCGCGGTCGAAGAATTGCAGCGAGAATACGCCCATGCGGTTCTCGCGGATGTTCCGGTCGAGCTTTCCGCCGACAAATTCGCTGTTTTTGTCAAAGATCTCGATGAGCTTATACCTCGGATGGGATTTCAGCTTTTCGTCCATGGTTATGACCTCCAAAAATTTAATCTGTCTTATTCTACCACAGAATA
>CACXED010000042.1 GCA_902766575.1 uncultured Ruminococcus sp.
GAAGGCTCCCACCGGATCCGGTTCCGCGGCTCAGACTCCCGACAACTTCTCGCTCGCAGTCGCAGCTCTCGCTCTGTCGGCAGCAACCGCGTTCGTGGTTATCAAGAGAAAGCACTGAGTAATAAACTCCCACAGTGAATAACGGGGCAGAAAATACCCCCGCGCAAAAGCTGTCGGGCAGCCAACAAGGCTGCCCGACAGCCGCTTTTTGGAGCCGAAAAATTTCCGGCTCGTTTTTTTGATTTTTTTTGAAAAAGCTCTTGACAAAAAGGAAATGCTGTGGTATAATATTTCATGTTGAGTCCTAAGACCACAGGTTAAGGTGCGGCTAAGGTCGTGCCGGGGTAATGTGTTCCCTGTCGAGGATGAATCTTATGAATAATATCGCGTTTTTGCGCGTTTATGCTCATTTCGGTTCTTCTCACTGATCTTCGGACAGGACGAAGGATTTTTTATTTTCCCCCGGGAGGTGAAAACTATGCCAAGTGAGAAGATTTTAGCTCAGAAGCAGCAGGCTGTCGCCGAGCTTACCGATAAGATCAAGGCTGCTCAGGCCGGCGTCATCGTTAAGTACGAGGGCATCACTGTTGCCGACGACACTACTCTCCGCGCAAGCCTTCGCAAGGCAGGCGTCGAGTAAGCAGTCGTTAAGAACACCATGACCGGCAGAGCCTGCGAGGCAGCCGGATACGGCGAACTCAAAAAGGTTCTCGAGGGCATGACCGCTATCGCAGTCAGCGCCGAGGATCCGGTCGCTCCCGCAAAGATTCTCAAGGAGTATGCCGACAAGATCGAGTCGTTCGAGCTCAAGGGCGGCTTCGTTGACGGAGAGGTTCTCGACGTCAAGGGAGTCGAGGAGCTTGCAGCTATCCCGCCGAAGCCCATGCTCGTCGGAAAGATGCTCGGTTCTCTCCAGAAGTCTCTTTATGGTCTCTGCTATGTACTTCAGGCAAAGATCGACAAGGAAAACGGCGGAGCAGAGGCTCCCGCAGAGGCGTAATCAACGCCGGCGTTATAACGCCAACACTTTATTTATAATTCAGGAGGTTACTAAAAATGGCTAACGAAAAGACCACCCAGATTCTTGAAGAAATCAAGACCCTTACCATTCTCGAACTCGCAGACCTCGTAAAGGCACTCGAGGAGGAGTTCGGCGTATCCGCTGCTCCCGTTGCAGTCGCAGGCGCAGCAGCTCCCGCTGCAGCAGCAGCCGAGGAAAAGACCGAGTTTGACGTCGTCCTCACCGCCGCTGGCGCTAACAAGCTCGCTGTCATCAAGGTTGTCCGTGAGCTCACCGGTCTCGGCCTCAAGGACGCTAAGGATCTCGTTGAGGGCGCTCCCAAGACCGTCAAGGAAGGCGCTTCCAAGGAAGACGCAGAGGCTATCAAGACCAAGCTCACCGAGGCTGGCGCTTCTGTCGAACTCAAGTAATTCTGCTTCAGATTACAAAAAGACGTTATCCCGCGGGATAGCGTCTTTTTTTTACCATTTTTTGCGGAACTCAGCCGGGCTGATACCTGTCTCGCGTCTGAAAACGCTGCTGAAGTAGGACGGACTGGAAAACCCCAGCGAGCCCGCGATATCCTGGCAGGAGCGGTCGGTGGTCAGCAGCAGATTCTTCGCGAGAGTCAGCTTCTTTTCGAGCATGAAGCGATATGGCGTCTGACCGATCACCCGCTTGAACAGCCGATGAAAATAGACCGGACTCATGTGTACCGCCGACGCGAGCTCCTCGAGCGTCAGGCAGCGCTCGGGCGTGACGTCGATCAGCGACAGCGCCGCTGCTATCGCCGGAGGTATCGACTTTGAGCTTTGCTCGACCTCACGGCTCGCCGAGCTGAGCAGCGCGATTATCTCAAAGAGCTTGGCGTAGAGCCTCAGAGCCGCGCCCTCGGGTCTTATCTCGACGCCATGTGGGCTCGGATCCTCCGACGCGAAGCCGAGCGCGTCCGAAAAAAGCCTTTCCGCCGTGTCAATCTCGACGTCGATCGCGTCGGGCAGCCGGTCGAGCTCCCGGCAGAGACCGCAGCTCACCGGCGCTAAATGTATATAATAGCAGCGGTAGGGTACGGAGGTCCAGCGGAGCATACCGGGCTTCGTGACAATAGCGAGCCCGGGGCGTATCCTCTGTTCAGTCCCGCCGAGATGAAGCAGACCGCCGTCACCTGTCGAAAGCTCGAGCTCATAAAAGGCGGTGGTGCGCGGTGTGGTCTCGCCGCTCTGTCGGTAGAGCGCGGAATTGTAAAGTCCGACGCCGATTATCGGCGGCAGAATGTAATCGTCGTTTGTCATAGGTTAAGATATTGACAGCTTTCGGTTAAGATATCCTATTGCAATAAAGGAAAAAGCGTGGTATAATGTGACTATAATTATATCACGCTTTTATATTGATGTCAAGATATGAAAAGCGTATGAAAGGATGATTTTTATGCAGAAATACGAGGTTAAGGATCACGCGCCGAGCTATCTTCCCGACGGCAGGGAGTGGAGGCTCGTCTGGAGCGACGAGTTCGACGGAACCGAGCTCGACCGGACGAAATGGGACTACCGTCTCAACATGATGGGCAAGCGCCATATCACGTGGAGCGACGAGGGAGTAAGGCTCGACGGCAATTCGAACGCGGTATTCACGGTCTTCGAAAAGGACGGAGAGATCTGCTCGAGTCAGCTCCAGACCGGATATAACTTCATGGACAATCCCGGCCCCGACCGCGCGACCTTCGACGGCGGACTTATCTGGCCGATCGGAAAGCTGAACGAGAGCAAATATCTGAAAAAATTCGGGTATTTCGAGTGCCGCTGCAGATTGCAGCAGAAGCCCGGCTGGTGGTCGGCATTCTGGATTCAGTCTCCGGTGATAGGCTCTACCCTGCACCCCGAGACCTCCGGAATCGAGATCGACTGCATGGAGTCCTTCAAGCCCGGCGAGGTCATTGATCACTATCTTCACTACGCGGGTTACGGCTCGGATCACGTCGCGGTACACGCCGGAGCGGGCGCAAAGGGGCTCGACCTCGACGAGTACCACACCTTCGCGGTGAACTGGGACGAGAACGGCTACACCTTCTACATTGACGGCGTTGAGGACGGACATATCGAGGGGCACGTCTCGCAGATTCCCGAGTTCATTCTGATCTCGACCGAGGTTCAGGGCTACCGCTCAAAGGAGCACCGCCCGAACGAAGCGGCAAAGGCTGCGGTCGGCGACACCTTCCTCGTCGATTACGTCAGAATCTTCGAGGTTAAGTAGCATAGCAAAAGCCGACGCGCGCGTCGGCTTTTTATTTCGTTTTCTTACAGCGAAGTATCACCGCTCCGCCGACGTCTGTCAGCTCGCCCTCAAGCTCGATCGGCTCGAAGCCATGCGCGCGGCAAAAAGCTCTGACCGTCTCTCCGAGAGTATCTCCGAGCGAGCCGAAGAACACCGCGCGGCGCTTTTCAAAATCGACAAACGACGCTCCGCCGATAAAGCCGTACCCGCAGCCCTCGAGCCTGATTTCTCCGGGCGGGATCGTCAGCACCTCGACTCCCTCATTGCGCATAGCGGCGGCGAGCCCGGTGTCGGCGGTTATCGCGGCGTCTGTGAGCGGCAGCACCGAGCAGCGCGCGTAGCCCTGTCTGACGTTCACGAGCTTCATCCCGCATCGCTCGGCGAGCGCCTTAACGTCGGGCGACAGCGCGTCGAGCCGGCCGTAAACGCTGTTTCCGAGCGCGAGCGCGTTGAAGCGGATATCACCCGGATAATCCCCGCGCGGGCAGTCGGAGCTGACCATTACCCGTTCGCCGAGTCGGTTCATCTCCGCGACCTCACGGGAGGTCAGCAGCTCTCCGCAGTCGAAGAACAGCGTGTCCGCGTGGTCGGCGACGATCCTGTTCAGCCCGGGCAGCGGCTCGAGCGGCAGCGCCTGATATCCGAGAGCCGCGAGCCTGCTCCCGAAGCGCGCAAATCCCCTTTTTCCTATAAGCAGCATAATTTTACGAAAATGAGCCGACGCAGCCCGAAAGGACGCATCGGCTCATTTGAAGAATGATCAATACTGATCAGACGGCTCTGGTGACCTTACCGGAGCGCAGGCAGCGGGAGCATACGTTGACGGTCTTGGGAGTGCCGTTGACGATAGCCTTTACCTTTCTGATGTTGGGCTTCCAGGTTCTGTTGGTCTTACGGTTAGAGTGGGAAACAGCGAGACCGAACTGAACGGACTTTCCACAAATACTGCACTTTGCCATGATTTTTACCTCCTGAGTCGCGCGTTATTTGGCGCGCGGCGTTATGATTTCATGATTAACAGAATTATTATACCACATATCAACTCAAATTGCAATAGTTTTTGCGAAAAAAGTTGAAATATTTTTTTCTTCAGATCTCAATGCTCTCGTTAGGTCTGAGCAGCTTCAGCGGAGCGCCGAATTTAGCAGCGGAATACTCTATCCACTCCTTCGGACAGCCGTTGGAGTCGTAGAGATCGTGATGTCCCGGGATGAACAGCTTTGCTCCGCAGCGCACAGTAAGCTCTGCCGCCTCGTTTGAGTCGAGATTGCCGATGATATTCCGCGAGGTTCTGAACCAGTCGCGTCCGTTCACCGGGAGCAGCATGACGTCAGGCTCAGCCGCTTTCAGCGTCTCCTCAAGCCCCTCGTACATCGACATATCGCCGCCGAAGAAAATCCTCCTGCCCTCCGCTTCGATGAGATAGGACAGCTCGGCATAGTCACCGCCCACAAGGTGCAGCTCGGTGTGAGCGCAGGCGATCGGCGAAATGCGGACTCCCGCAAGCTCAAACGGCTCTCCCCATACTGCCGGAGCGGGAGCGCGCATCGGCGTCGGGTCTCCGTTGATAGAGCGGATAATATCGGCGCTCGGCGCGGGGACGAGCGTGAAGCTCCTGCGGCGCAGGCGGTAGAACGGCTCGAGCGACTTTTTGTCGAGGTGATCCCCATGCGGGTGCGAGATCACGATAATGTCGGGCAGCAGCTCACAGAGCGTCGCCGGAGCCGGATAATTGCGGCGACCGATCGGGCCGTCAACCGAATCCGAGAGATACGGGTCGGTGATGATCCGCAGATTTTCGGTCTCGATAAGCCAGCACATCTGACCGAGATAGGTGATTTTCATGATATTTTTCCTTTCATGTTAAGCTGTCAGAACAGCATATTTTCGCAGAAAAGCTCTGAAAAGCGCTCGTCCTCCGCAAGGGAGAGACTGCGGGTCTCAAAGCGCTCGTCTGCGCCGTCAAGGATCATCCCGGCTCCAGTCAGCGCGGCGTTTCCGAGAATCTCCACCTTTCCGCAGTCGGGCAGCAGCCCGATCCTCCGGCAGGCGCCGAGGTCAAGTCCCCGTCCGAAATTTCCGGCGATGCAGAGCCGCTCGGGTCTTACATCTTTGCAGATCAGCTCGATCCCCGTCCGTATCGCGCTCTTTGCAAGCTGGAGCGAGCGGATGTCGCCCGGGGTCAGGAAAACTCCCGGCGCGAGCTCATACGGCGCTTCGAGATAGCCGCTCCCGTCGAGTATCCCCGCGTCGAGCAGAGCCGCGACTGCCGAGATCAGCCCGCTTCCGCAGATTCCCTTAGCGCTCCCTGTGCCGATGACATGGACATTTAACTCGCATCTGTCCGGATCGTACCGGACCGAGTCTATCGCACCTGCTCCGGCGCGCATACCCGAGCTGATATCAGCTCCCTCGAGCGCCGGACCTGCCGCCGTTGACGCGCAGATTATTTCATCATCATGGCAGAACGCCAGCTCACCGTTCGTTCCGAGGTCGACGAGCAGCATATTCTCGCCGTGGACCGGCTTTGACGCGAGCAGAGCGCAGGTCGTGTCGGCTCCGACAAACGCCGAAACACAGCGCGGAAGATAAACTCTACCGCGAAGCCCGAGCAAAGCTCCGTCGAACCACTCTCCGAACAGACTTGACGGCGTGAACGGATCGGCAGCCATTCCCGAAACATCCAGTCCGGCGAGAAAATGCAGCATGACCGTGTTTCCGGTCACGACCGCGCGCTCGTACTCAAAATCGCCGATAAGCGACGCGAGCGCGGCTCTCAGCTCTCCGGTCAGCTCAGACGAGTGCTCTGACGCCGCGCCTATGCGTGAGATCACGTCGGCTCCGAAGCGTCTCTGCGGATTCAGCGCCGACGATTCCAAAACCTCTCCCGAGCCGCTGATCATCCTGACCTCGAGCGTAGTCGTTCCGATGTCGATCAGCAGCTCTCCCCTGCCCTTTCCGACCGGCTCGACGGCATTATGAGCCTCAAACGGCTCTATGACTTTGAACTCACCGAGCGCTCTGGTCTGACAGGCGAGCCGCCAGCCGTCGTCAAGGAGATCTCCGAGCAGCCGCCGCTCGGCATCGGTCGGCGCTGAGAGCTCGCCGCTCACTCTGACCCGGCATTTTCCGCACTTTCCCGAGCCTCCGCAGGGACAGTCGGTGAAAAGCAGCTCCGACAGCAGCTCGTTCATTTCATCACATCCTTTACAAAATATTTTACCACAACGATCGGATCCTGTCAATAGCAATCGTTCACAGCAGATAATTTCATAAGAAAGCGCGAAATGTGATTTTTGCTATTGCAAAAGTCCGAAAATTATGGTATAATGAGAAGTCAGGAAATTAAATATAAGGAGAACGGTTTTGAGAACAGGTTTTGACAACGACAAATACTTGAAAATGCAGTCCGAGCATATCCGTGAGAGGATATCTCAGTTCGGAGGAAAGCTCTATCTCGAATTCGGCGGAAAGCTGTTCGACGACTATCACGCTTCGCGTGTGCTTCCGGGCTTCAAGCCGGACAGCAAGCTGCAGATGCTCCTCCAGCTCAAGGATAAGGCGGAGATCGTCATCGCGATAAACGCCTTTGACATCGAAAAGAACAAGATACGCGGCGACCTCGGCATAACCTACAATCTCGACGTGCTGAGACTCATCGACGCGTTCCGGGACATCGGACTCTACGTCGGCAGCGTGGTGCTCACCCGTTTTGAGCAGCAGCCGGCGGCCGTAGCGTTCCAGAAAAAGCTCGAGGAGCTCGGCATACGGGTCTACCGTCACTATCCGATCGAGGGCTATCCCTCCGACGTCGCGCGCATAGTCAGCGACGAGGGCTACGGAAGAAACGAGTACATCGAGACCTCGCGCGAGCTCGTGATAGTCACCGCTCCCGGTCCGGGCAGCGGAAAGATGGCTACCTGTCTTTCCCAGCTCTACCATGAGAACAAGCGCGGCATCAAGGCAGGCTACGCAAAGTTCGAGACCTTTCCTATCTGGAATATTCCCCTCAAGCATCCGGTCAATATCGCCTACGAAGCGGCGACGGCTGACCTCGGCGACGTGAACATGATCGACCCGTTCCATCTCGACGCCTACGGAGTGACCGCGGTCAACTACAACCGCGACGTCGAGATCTTCCCGGTGCTCAACGCGATGCTCGAGCAGATACTCGGAGTTTCGCCCTACAAGTCGCCGACCGATATGGGCGTCAACATGGCGGGAAACTGCATAATCGACGACGAGGCTGTCTCTGTCGCCGCGAAAAAGGAGATCATCCGGCGCTATTACACCGCGCTCTGCGACGTAAAAAAGGGCAAGGCGAATCCCGAGCTTGTCTACAAGATGGAGCTTTTGATGCGTCAGGCGGGGCTCGACTCCGATTTCCGTCCGGTCATAAAGGCGGCGCTTGAAAAGGAGAATCAGACCGAGGCTCCGGCAGCGGCGATAGAGCTTCCGGACGGCAGCATAGTCACCGGTAAGACCTCCGAGCTGCTCGGAGCGTCCTCCGCGCTGCTGCTCAACTCCTTAAAGCAGCTCGCCGGGATACCGGACGAGCACACACTGATCTCGCACACGATCATAGAGCCGATTTCACATCTCAAGGTCGATCATCTCGGGAATCTGAATCCCCGTCTGCACATCGACGAGCTGCTGATCGCGCTGTCGATCTGTTCGATCAATTCCGCCGAAGCGGAGCTCGCGATGGAGCAGCTCGACCGGCTCCGCGGCTGCGACGCGCACTCGACAGTGATACTCTCCGAGCGCGATGTGAACACCTTCAAGCAGCTCGGCGTCAATCTTACCTGCGAACCGAAATACGAAACCAAGCGGCTTTTCAACAAATAAAAGGATCCCTCCCGTCACTTCGGACGGGAGGGATCTTCGCTTTCCTTAATCAGGAGCTTTTGTCGGGAAAATTACTTTTCGAGCTCAGTCCAGTCGCGCGGCTCGCGGATCTCAGTCCAGATCTCCTTGTTGGAGTCTGTGCGGTCGTAGAAGTGGCTGTTCGTAGCCTCCTGAACCGCGAGATAGTACCAGGCGGAGGTATCCGCGTTGTCGGGCCACTTGACCATATCGTCAAGGAGCGCGTCAGCCGATTCGGGGATGCGGTTGAGCACGCGGTTAACGATAGTCATAGCCTCGGCGCGGGTGATGAGCTGATCGGGCTTGAAGGTGCCGTCCTCATAGCCGGTGAGCCAGCCGTGAGCCTTAGCGGCTGCGATCTCGTCCTCAGCCCAGTGACCGTAGACGTCTGCGAAGGACTGCTCAAAGTCGTTGCCGATCGTGTCAAACCGAGCCGCGATAGCCGCGAACTCAGCGCGGGTGATGAATCCGTTCGGATCGTAGGTGCCGTCCGGATAGCCGTTGATTATCCCCATTGCATAGAGCGTGGAGATCGCACAGTCGAACCAATCTCCCTTATTGACGTCGGAGAAAGGATTATCCCAGGTCATGTTCTCATTGCGGACCTCCTCGGTCAGCAGGCGGAAGAAGATAGTCGCGACCTCGGCGCGGGTGATATTTCCGGTCGGGCGGACATTCCCGTCGGGATAGCCGACTATGTAAGCAAAGTGATCGTCGGAATTGAGATCGGAGGGAGTAGAAGACTTTGTGTTTTCGACATAGATGACATTCTGGCGCATATCGTATTCAGCGGTGAACACGATCGGCTCGGAGGACAGCATATAGCCCTCGGGAGACGCGACCTCAACGAGGTAGTAGGTCGATCCGGGAGTGAGCGACGTGAGTCTGAGCTCGCCGTTCTCATCGGTGGTATCGACGTTGAGTCCGATGGGAGTTGAGCGTCCCTCTCTGTAGAGCTCGAACTTAGCACCGGAAAGCCGGATATTCTCGTCCTCGCTGTCGACCTTGATAACGGTCGCCATAGTGAAGGTCGGCCAGATGGGACCGGGTTCGTCGGGTTCTTCACCGGGTTCAACGGCGTTGACGCCGTGAGCCGCCTTGAGCGCGAGCAATCCGCCGTTTGTATCGCTTATCAGTTTTATGTAATTATCGTCCTGATTTTCCTCGTGAGCCGTCCAACGAGTGCCATTATTGTTGTTTCCGTCCTCATACCAGCCGTCGATGAGATGGTTGCAGTCGTCGAGAACCCAGTCGCTGCCGACGTTGCCGAAAGTGATGTTGCCGGTATTAGAGCAGTAGATATCGTCGGCTATTGTTGCGGCATGATTATTATAGAGCTTGACATTTTTGCCGAGGACAGCCGTTCCGTTTACATAAATACCGCCGCCGATGCCGAGCTTTTCAGCTGTGTTATTCACGATAGTAACGTCAGCGTTGTCGGCAATGGTCAGACTTTCAGAATTCTGATAAATTCCGCTGCCATTGTTATTCTTGATAGTGAGCGTGCTGTTTTCGATAAGGCTCCTTTTGGCGACATAGAGTGCTCCGGGGATAGTCCACTTACTGCTTATGCTGCAGGCATTATCTTCGATATCGACAACTGATTTATTGGTAATTACCAATGTTCCTGCTGTATGTATTCCGTTCGCGCCGTTGCCGATAGCATTGACAGTTGAATCATCAATACTCAGATCCCCGGCGGACAGACCGTGAGATACATTATAATTGAAATTGACCTTAGACTTATTATTTATTACAAAATGCGAGCCGTTGGAACCGTTTCCGGTGCTGTTGATAACATCGACCTTTGAATTTGTAATCGTCGCATAGAACGTACCGGTAAATCCGGAGCGGTTGTGATCGGAAATATATGTAGAGTTGATTATATTAACATTATATCCGCCGTCTCCGCCGTCCCATTCGAGCGCATCCTGCTTATAGTTCTTTATTGTCAGGCTGGAATCTGTCAGATTGAGCTTATTATTACTGCAGAAATAGATTGCGTGCTTATCTCCTGCCTCCGCGCCATCCATTAGCATCGTAGTTTTATCAAGCGTCAAACTTGCATCCTTGCTTGCGCAGATTGTCATCCAGTTCCACTCGGCAGTATACGGAGTAGAGCCGATGTTATTCCTCGTTACGGAGCAATTTTCGAATGTGAGCGACACTCCCCAAAGTGCAATACCGTATTTTGTAAAAGTGACACTGTGTTTTGTTGCCTCACCGCCGTCAATAATGAGATTTTTGCTAAGATTCATCCCCTCTGTCGTGCAGTCCGCAAGCAGCTCGATGGTATCGCCATCCTGAGCCGCTTCGATAGCTTCGTCGAGCGTAGCGTACTTTGTATCGCCGATCTTAGCAACCGCCGGTTCATCCGCGGCGAGCCCGAGCGGCAGAAGCGTGAGCAGCATCGCGACGCTCATGAGCATCGCAATGATTCGTGTTTTTCTGATTTTTTTCATAATCAGCACCCCTTTTTACATATTTCCGGTCATACCGGATGATTTTGGTCTGTTCTCAAATGTCGCTGACCGATCGCGCGGTGCAAGACTGCCTTTTATTGCAGAGCTTCACTGCAGGACCGATCATTGCACTACTATAATAAAGGATATATATGAATTTATCATTAAGATACTGAGACATTTTAGCTAATCAGCAATGAATTTTATGTTAATTTACAACATTTGGTTAGTCTATTGTCATAAACCATTAGTCGCTTTACGACTCGCTCTGCGAATCGTAAGGCGAGCAGCTTGGATTTCAAAAAAATTTGAAAAAATTATGAAAAAGCTCTTGCAAAATACGGAATAATGTGCTATAATAAAAACAGTATATTAACTAAAGGAGTTTTTCATCATGAAAAAGATTACCACTCTCGCAATTGCAGCAGCTCTCGCCGCTTCCATGGCTGTACCGGCGTCGGCAGCTCCCCTTCTTTTCAGCAAAACCAAGTTCGTCTCCAACGGCGGCAGCGATATCAAGTCTATCGTCGTCACCATCGGTATGAATGTCGACCTCTCCAAGTACGTTCCCGAGCGTGAGGGCTACACATTCACCGGATGGTTCAAGGACGAGGCGCTCACCGAGGCTGTCGTTGACTTCCGCGGCGGAGACGTCCGCACTCTTTACGCAGGCTGGGAGGAGATAGTCATAGTCCCCGAGGAGCCTGAGGAAGTTGAGGAGACTGAAGAAGTCGAGGAGAC
>CACXED010000043.1 GCA_902766575.1 uncultured Ruminococcus sp.
AGGCAAAGCCGAACTGATCCTTTTCGTCCTTTTTGCCGTCCGAATTGAGATCGGTGTAGATATCCTTTGACATTTCAAACATCTTATCGACCGTCCATCTGCCGTCAAGCACAACGTCGTAAGGGTCTTCCAGCTTGTAATCTACGATGTAATCATTGTTGAAGAAGAGACCCTGAATACGCGAGGTGGTGCTTACCGCAATATCTCCGGCGAGGAAGTAGAGCGCGCCGCCGATAGTGGTCTCCTTTTTCAGAGACTGCGCCCACCAAGGCTTGTCAAAATCGATATAGTCGATGTCCAGTACATTTAACAGAAGACCGTCAGCCGAAGTCTGGGAAACTGCCTGACTATGCCCTGCGATTATGTCGTATTCACCGCTTCCGCTCATAACTGAATTGTTGATTTTCTGTCTGAAATCGTTGCTTCCGCGCGTAAGACCTTCGAGAAATTCGAGCTTGACATTGAGCCGATCCTCTACGCCGAGATTTCTCTCATAATATGCGTCGTTCACGATGTCGCCGGTCTGTTCCTCGGTGTAAAATTCTACCTCCTCATAGTGATCCCAGCCGAGGATCGTGACCTTTCTGCCGCCGAAGTCGAGCTCAGGCAGCGAATCGAGCAGGAAGCCGTTGCTGTCATAGGGGCTTGCGGTTGTTTCGGATGTGCCGCTGTCGGAATCGGGCGCGGACGTGTCGCCGCCGCTCCCCGAACCGCCGCAGGAAACGGCAGACGATACGATTATCGCCGCGAGCAGCACAGCGAGCAGTCTTTTTTGCTTGTTCATTAAAATATACCTCCTTAGTCGTGTCAAACCAATGACACATGATGGCTATATTATACCACACAAATACACATAAGTCAACACATTCGGGAAAAAATCTGAAAAAATTTGCGTAAAATCTTGACACGGCATCGAACGTATGGTATAATATACTTGCAATTATGTGGAGGTATGTGTTTATGTTTGCAAGCGAGAGGCATGAAATAATACTGAATATGCTGAAAACACAGCACTCGGTCACGGTTTCGGAGCTGACCGAAAAATTCGGGCTGTCCATCGAGACGATACGCCGCGATCTCGCCGCGCTCGAGAGCCGGAATCTTCTCACCCGGGTTCACGGAGGGGCGGTCGCCGTTTCGGACGGTATGCGCGTGTTCAACAGTCTTTCCGACCGTATAGCCGAAAATCAGGAATACAAGCGCGAGCTTTCGCAAAAGGCGGCCGAGCTTGTAAAGGAAAACGACGTTATCGCACTCGACGCGGGCAGCACCGCGCGTGAATTTGCAAAGGTGCTCGGCGAGAGCTTCACCCGGCTGAAAATCGTCACCTATTCGCTCGATATCATAAATATGCTCTGCGGCAAGCCGGAGTTTTCGTTTATTCTCATCGGCGGAGATTACAATCCTGCCGAGCGGGTCTTCGGCGGCTTTTTAGCGAGCGAGAGCATGAAGCGCCTGCACGTGTCAAAGAGCTTCATATTCAGCTCGGCGGTTTCGCTGAAATATGGAATAACGATCACCCTCAGCGATTTTTATGAGCTGGAGCGCGCGCTGATGAGCATATCCGACCATTCGTATATCCTCGCCGACAGCACCAAATTCGAGACCGCGTCGCCGATCCGCCTGTGCGGGCTGAACGAGGTCGATGCGATTGTCACCGACAGCCGCCTTGACGACCGGATCGCGCGGCTGTACGCGGAAAACGGCATAAATCTGCTCAGATGGAAAAGCTGAGATTTATGATAATTATTAAATTCTGAAAGGACTGATATAATAATGAAAAAAACAATTCTTATCCTCGTGGACGGTATGCGTCCCGACGCAGTCGAGCAATCGGGACATGGCATTGTCAGCGAGCTGAAGGCTCACAGCGCATATACCCTCGCGGCGCGGACGGTTATGCCGTCGGTCACTCTGCCCTGTCATATGTCGCTGTTCCACAGCGTCACTCCCCAGCGGCACGGAATACTCACGAATACATATGTTCCGCAGGTCAGACCGGTTCGCGGTCTGTGCGAGGTGCTGAGAGCCGCCGGGAAGAAGAACGCCTTCTTCTATAACTGGGAGGAGCTTAAGGATCTCTCGAGACCCGATTCGCTCGCCTATGCGAACTTCATCTCGGGTCACGTCTACAGCTACGTTGAGGCGAACAAGCGTCTGACCGACAACGCAATCGCGTTCATCAACTCCGACGCGCCCGATTTCACCTTCCTCTATCTCGGACTTGTCGATGAGACCGGACACAACCGCGGCTGGATGAGCGAGGATTATATGAACTCGGTCAAGAGCAGTCTCGACTGCATCGAAAAGGTTATAAAGTCGATTCCCGAGGATTATTATGTAATCGTGACCGCTGACCACGGCGGACACGAACGTTCCCACGGTTCGGATATGCCCGAGGATATGACCATACCGCTCTTTATCTACAACAAATCGCTCGAAAGCCGTCAGCTTGCCGACGCGAATATCATCGACGTCGCTCCGACGATAACCGCGCTCTGCGGCGCTTCGCCCGACGGCGACTGGGAGGGTCGGGCGCTTCTGAACGGCTGAGCGGGATAAACAGCTTATCTGCATAAAAGCAACGGCGGTACGCTGATATTCCGGCGTGCCGCTGTTATAGTTTCTGAACTGTAAAATTTTATGATTGGATATTACTAATGGATATATACAAATTCTTGGCGATATTCGCCGTCGCCGGAGCGGCTGACCGCATACTCGGCAACCGGTTCGGACTGGGAAAGGAATTTGAAAAGGGCTTTCGGCTGCTGGGTTCGCTCGCCCTTTCGATGATAGGAATGATAGTACTTGCGCCGTTTATCGCGGAGCTGATAAAGCCTGGGCTGACATATCTTTCCGATGTGATTCCCATCGACCCGTCGGTCATTCCGGCGCTGATTTTCGCGAACGACATGGGCGGCGCGCCCCTTGCGAAGGAGCTTGCGAAGGACAGCTCGATCGGTATGTTCAACGCGCTCGTCGTTTCAGCGATGATGGGCTGTACGATATCGTACACGATTCCGCTGAGTATGGAAACGGTGGACGAGGACAGACACAGGGAGCTGATTACCGGGATTCTGTGCGGAATTGCCACGATTCCCATCGGTTGCTTCGCCGCCGGAATCATCTGCGGACTCGGAGTTGTGGAGCTTCTGATTGATCTGATACCGGTGCTTATTATCGCCGCCGTGATAATTTTCGGACTGCTGAAATTTCCCGGGCAGAGCGTAAAAATACTGAAAATCCTCGGCTACTTAATAAAATGCCTGATAACCATCGGGCTTGCCGTGGGAATCGTATCACAGCTTATTGGCAGGAATATCCTGCCGCACACCGAAAGCTACGCCGAGGGCGCGAGGATAGTATTCAACGCCGTGGCAGTCATGTCGGGAATCTTTCCGCTTCTGTATATAATCGGAAAGCTGTTCAATAAGCCGATTCTCTGGTCCGGAAAGAAGCTCGGGATAAATCCGGCGGCTTCAATGGGCATACTGTCGAGCCTCGCGACCAGCGTTCCCACCTTTGAAAAAATGCGCGAAATGGACAAAAAGGGCATAGTATTGAATTCGGCGTTCGCGGTCTCGGGAGCGTTTGTGTTCTGCGGGCATCTCGCGTTCACGATGGCGTTTGCTCCCGAATATGTCGTGCCGGTAATCGTGGGAAAGCTGATCTCCGGCGTCTCTGCCGTCGCCGCGGCTATGATTATATATGGCAGAATATACTCCGGGGTGAAATGATATGAAATATCGTCAGAATCTGCACACACACACGACCTTCTGCGACGGAAAGGACACGCCGGAGGAGCTGGTTGAAGCGGCGATAGCCAAGGGCTTCGATTCGATAGGCTTTTCCGGACATTCATATATGTTCTACGCGCCCGAACATTCGATGAGCATAGCCGGGACGGAGCAGTACCGGGCTGAAATATCGCGGCTCAAATCAAAATACGCGGGCGTGATTGACATTTACCTCGGTCTGGAATTTGACCTGTATTCGCAGGTCAGCCTTGAAGGCTACGATTATATAATCGGCTCGGTGCATTATCTCCGCTTCGGGAACGAATATGTCGGCTTCGACCGGGACGCAGAGACGGTAAAAAATATTATCCGACGTTATTTCGGCGGCGACGGCATGGCGTTCGCGAGGGAATACTATCATACGCTCGCACAGCTTCCGAGTTACGGGAAATTCGATATAGTCGGGCATTTCGATCTGATTACAAAACACATCGAGCATGAGCGGCTGTTTGACACAGGCTCAAAGGAATATCTCGGCTACGCAATCGAAGCCATCGACAGCATATCGAAAAAAATTTCCTTCTATGAGGTCAATACCGGCGCGATAGCAAGAGGCTACCGCACTTCTCCGTATCCCTCCGCGCCGCTTCTTAAGGAGCTGAAAGCGAGAAATCTGAAGCTGATACTCTCCTCCGACTGCCACAGCAGGGATAAGCTCGACTGCGAATTTGACAGCGCGCTGGAGCTTCTGAGGGAGATCGGCTTACGCGAAATCTATGTGATGACAAAAAAGGGCTTCGACGGGTTACTTCTCTGATTAGCCGCCGAAGCCTGCGATCTGCTTTCTGCCGTCATTCCCGGGTTATTCCGTAAAAGAAAGTTTAAAAATCGCTCGTGCAGCCACATTTGCACGGTGAAATAGGGTTCATCCGCAAGAGATATTACCTGTTTTGGCGGATGGACCTAAATGCTCCGTGCGAATGGTTCATCGGCATCGTATTTGCACGAAGGTCGTAGGTTCAAATCCTGCCTCCGCAACAAATTGTGATTCCCATGAAACGTGAGTTTCATGGGAATTTTCTTTTTCCGGGATCAGCGAAATTACCACAGTACTACCCCTACCCCATTGCATAAATGATGTTCATCTCAGGCAAATACGCGGTAATGGTATTATACCGTTTCCAAAGTGGGATGAAAATCATATGTACCAGATCGGTTACAGCATAATATCCGACGTCAGTTCTCCGGCTGATACGGTGCGGTATTCTATCGGCGTCATACCGGTCACGGAGCGGAACACCTCGCGGAAGTATATGGCGGAATTGAAGCCGGTCTCACCGGCTATCTCCTCAACCATTTTCTTGGTATCCCTGAGCAGGGCGGCGGCCCTCTTTATGCGGCACTCGTTTCGATAAGCGACCGGCGTCCTGCCGAGATTTTTTGAGAACAGATGAAACAAATGAGATACGCTTATCATACAGTGATCCGCAAGCTCATTCATGCTGAAATTCGCGCGGTAATTTCTTTCAATATAATCGAGCGCGTCCGCCAGAGCCGGATTGATCGCCGCCGCTCTGACCGGCTCGAGATGCGGCAGCACATCGGCAAAGAAAAGGCAGTATAGCCCGAGCCCGCGTATCTTATCCGCCGGCTCGCCTCTCTCATAAAGGCTGAAAATCTCGCGGAACAGCATTTCTGTTTTCTCATTTGAAAATTCGGGGATCGTCTGAAACTGGTATTTCTCGCCGGAGATCATGAATTTTTTCATCGTGGTGTGGACGCTGAAAAACTCCACGTCCGGGGCTCCCGTCCAGGCCGAGCAGTATTTCAGTCCCTGCGGAACGAGAAACAGCGTGCCTGCTCCGAGGCGTACATTCCGGTTCAGCGTGATTATTTCGACCGACCCTCTGACGATATATCCGAAGCTGGTGAAAACATATCCGTCGCTTGAGTTGTTGTAATAGGGATGATCGAAATGGGTATGGGACACGAGAAACGAATCTATACCAAGCTCTCCTCCGATAATCATATTTGTGTTCATTTCAGATTCACGCTCCGATAAAAAGCATTATTGTTTTGTAAATAGCATTATATCATATTTTTCTGCCGATGTCAATGTGGTATAATAAAATCGGAAGAAATCCCGGAGGAGGAGAAATTTATGCTAAACCGCAAAATCATTTTCACAAAGCCGCTTACCGCCGAGCTTGTGGACACAACCTTTGATGAAACCGCGCCGCTCACCGGCTCAAAGGCGCTCGTAAAGACGCTTTTCACCGCAGTCAGCGCCGGAACCGAGCGCGACAATCTGCGCGGCGAGCCTAATCTGAGCTGTCTCAACGCCCAGGCGGTCACACGGTTTCCGATTCAGCTCGGCTACAGCGGCGTAGGAACCGTTGTCGCAGTCGGACCGGACTGCCGCCGCGTCAAGCCCGGCGATCGCGTCATCGTTTGCTTCGGCACTCATTCGGAATACAATCTTATGGATGAATCGAGCCTATATCCCGTTATGGAGGGCTTTGGCGACAAGGAAGCGGCGCTCGCCGTCATATCCTGCTTCCCGGCAGAGGGCGTGCGCAAGACAAGGCTCGAATTCGGCGAATCGGCGCTGGTAATGGGACTGGGCATACTCGGACTTTTCGCGGTTCAGATCGCCAGAGCGGCCGGAGCCGCTCCGCTGATCGCCGCCGATCCCGATCCCGAAAGACGCGAGCTGGCATTAAAGCACGGAGCCTCCTATGCGCTCGACCCACTCGACGAGGGCTTTGTCAAGACCGTGACTGAGCTTACCGGCGGCGGAGCTGACGTAGCTGTCGATGCGGTCGGAAACGCAGCCGCCACAAGCGAAGCCCTCGCCTGCCTTAAGCGCTTCGGCAGACTTACTCTGGTCGGCTGTACACGGCACCACGGCGAGTACGATTTATATCATCTCGTTCACGGCAAGGGCGTGAGCATAATCGGCGCGAACAATGTCGCAAGGCCGGTATACGAGTCGCGCCCGGGCAACTGGACGATGGGCGACGATATCGCGGCGATGCAGAAGCTGTCGCTCGACGGAAGGATAGATTTCGGCGCGCTGATAAGCGAGGTACACTCCCCTGCCGACGCTCCGTCGGTATATACACGCCTCGGAGAGGGAAAGAAGTTCCCCATCGGAGTGCTGTTCGACTGGAGTCAGCTTTGATGAAAGAATCGCGAGGTGAACTGAACAATGAAAAAGCTAAAGGTAGTACAGATAGGAATCGGACACGATCATGCTCCCGCGGCGTTTGAGACAATGTGTAAGCTGTCGGACAGATTCGAGGTGGTCGGCTACGCTCCGGTCGGGGACGAGGCGGAGCGTCCGCTGATGAATGTATACAAGGGACACAGCTGCTTTACGCCCGAGCAGGCGCTCGATATTCCCGGACTTGACGCGGTATGCGTCGAGACGGACGACTGGAATCTGACCGAATACGCGCTGAAGGCGCTGAAACGCGGACTTCCGGTCGAGATGGACAAGCCTGGAAGCCCCTCCCATGAGGAGTTCCGCGAGCTGTGCGCCGAATCGAAGCGCTCCGGCGTTCCGCTTCAGGTCGGATATATGTACCGATACAATCCGATGATAAGCGAGACGATACACGACGCAAAGGAGGGGCGGCTCGGAATTATACACTGCGTCGAAGCGCATATGGACTGCATACATATTGCGTCGAAGCGTCAGTGGCTCGACCATTTCAAGGGCGGAATGCTCTACTATCTCGGCTGTCATCTGATAGATTTGATTGTACAGATATTAGGCGTTCCGGAGGAAATCACGCCGCACAGCATATCGAGCGGACTGGACGGCGTGACGGCGGAGGACATCGGAATGGCGGTGTTAAAATACAAAAACGCGATTTCGTTCGCCAAGACCTCGGCCTGCGAGCTGGGCGGATTTCAGAGACGACAGCTTGTCGTTTGCGGCACAAAGCGGACGGTCGAGCTGAATCCGCTCGAACAATATGTCAGCGGCGGTCAGGTGACGCGCAAAAAGGTCAGCACTCCGGAGGACAATTGGCACGGCAGCGGCGTCATCGAAACCTCTCCGGTGATGGACAGATATGAAGCCATGTTCACCTCGTTCGCGCAAATCGCCGCGGGCGAGCGGAGCGTTCGGTTCACCCCCGAATACGAGGAGCAGCTGCACAGAATAATACTCGCCGCCTGCGGTGAGAAAATCGATTATAAGGAGATATGGAAATGAAGCATCTGAACTATGGAAACTTATGTGTCACCGGAAAGGAAAAAATGATGAAAAAAAGATTTTTATCGCTTTCCCTCGCATTCATTACAGTCGCCGGTATGCTCGCTTCATGTGGAGGCAGCGCATCGCAGACCGAAAATACGACAAATGACAATTTATCTGACAGTACTGCAGCTCCCGTCACAACAGAGGAGTATACGAAGCCCGACAAGACCTTCAACGGTCAGGATGTGAATATTCTGATCTGGTCGAACAGCAATCTGCCGGTCGAGGAGGAAAACGGCGATGTTATAAACGACGCTGTTTACCGCCGCAATAACAAGGTAGAGGATCTTTTTGACGTCAAACTCAAATTCGACGTCCGCGACGGAGCGGTCGCCGATTATGCAACCTGGATTTCGACGCTTAACTCGAGCATTTTAGCGGGAGACGACGCTTATCAGCTCGCCGGAGGCTATGGCATCCGTCTGACAAGCGATTCTTTGAACGGCAATTATCAGAATCTAAAGAACAATCCCTACATCGATTTCACCAACCCATGGTGGCCGTCCAATATTATCGAAGCCTCGGACATTGGCGGAAATATGTTCGCCTGCATCGGAAACATCGAACCGCTCTATTACGATATGACCTACGCTATTTACTTTAACAAAAAAATCGCCGACGAGTTCAAAATCGGCGACATCTATAAAATGGTCAATGACGGCACATGGACGCTTGACAAAATGTTCGAGTTTGCCGAAAGCTGCGCCCGCGATCTTAACGGCGATTCAAAGATAGACGATAATGATCAGTATGGCTATTTAACCGACGAGTGGATGTGCTACGACGCATTCATACACTCCTGCGATATAAAGATTACAGAGATCGGCTCTGACGGATATCCTAAGCTTATCGGACTCACCGAACGCTTTGTTGACGCGCAGAAGAAGATAAGCGAGTTCATGAACAGCTCGGGAGTAGTAGGAATAAGAGCAGGCGGAGAACGGCGTGCAATGTTCGGAGACGGAAAATCACTGTTTCTTGCAGACGCTCTTTATGCGGCGCATATACTGCGCTCCATGTCAGACGATTTCGGTATAGTTCCGTATCCGAAATTCGACGAGGCTCAGGACGGATATCATACCTACAACGCCATCGGAAACGCAACTGTCTTTGTCGTTCCGGTAACGGCAGACGGAACTCTCGCCGGATGCCTGCTTGAGGCTATGGCATATTACGGCTGGAAGGATGTACTTCCCGAATATTATGAGCGTGCGCTCAAGGGCAAGGCTTCTCGCGACAACGATTCAGAAGCGATGCTTGACATTATATTCAACAATATCGAATATGAATTCACGGAAATTTATTCGTGCAGCTTCGGAGATCAGAAGTCTCCGTCCATGACAATGCGTATGTCTGTAAACAACAATTTGGAGCTCGCTTCTCTCTGGGCGGCAGACGAAAACCTCTATGACGAGACGATGAAGTCGCTTATAAATACACTGAAATAAATTCCTGATACGCAGAATAGTATAAGTTTCACGTGAGAAAGCATACCCGACAAATGCCCCGCGTATAATCCCCAGTATTTATTAAACGTCGCGATGAAATACACCCCCAAAAGTTTCTGACTTTAAGGGGTGCATTTCAGTTTTCAGAGGCAATATTTCACAGCTTTTTACCTTATTCCAGCTCTTGGAATGTCGCATTTATATCGTCTATTGCCGCGATAACAGCCTCACGTCTCTGTGCAATATAGGATGCGGCATTAGAACTTTCCGCATTCTGAGTCATGAAGATCAGATCAGTAATCGAGCTTGAGAGACCGCTGAAAGCATATCCCAGATCAACATACTGCGCGTCACGAATAATGTTGAACATTGCGGTGTCCTCCTCAGAGTCCGCCAGCTTGCGTCCGAGCACAAGCTCCCATATCATAGGAACAACATCGTTGTAATTCTCACAGCACAGCCCTTCGGCAACACACGCTATCATCTCCTCGTCTGCCGCAGCAGACTTTGGTATTCCCCAATAAATGTCACAGCCGGAGGAACGATAGTTTTCCTGCGTTTCGTCAAACTTAGGAAAAGGAAGAATACCGTAGACGATATCCTTAGGGCGCACCTGAGTGTAAAGGTTTCGGTTCTCGCCAAACATGAAAAGCGCTTTATTCTCAACAAAAATATCTACACCGAAATCAGCGCCGCCGCCGAACTTGTCAGTACCGTGCGAAAGCAGCTTCTCGACTTTTTCTATAATATCGACAATACGGCTCGTGTTGTCAACAAAACAGAGGTTGCCATCCTTGTCCTTTCCAAGCAATGTACCGCCGAGATCTGACTGCATTCCCATGTGTCCGTAATAGCTTGTGACAAGCCCATATAAATCGTTCTCGGTCATTTCTCCATCGCCGTCAAGGTCGATCGGAAATTCTTTTATCATACCAATAAGATCGTCAATATACCATTCTCCGGCCGATACCTTATCGTATGGAATGTCGATTTTATAATTGCTTGCAAGCTCTTTGTTCACAGCAAGCACGTAGTTCATGAATATTCCGCTTTGTGACAGACAGTTACCGGTAAAATAGAGCTTTCCTCCAACCGTGAAGTTTTCGCTTGTTCCCTTCCACCACGGTTTTTCGAAATCTATAAAAGGCAAATCCAGAATATTCAGAAAGTCTCCGTTCAACCCGTTTGAAACGGTATTGAGGTCGTGTCCGTAATAAAGCTTGTATGTGTCGTCGCCGGACATAACGAGATGGTGCAATGTATTTCCGATGCTGCCGAGACCTTCATCAGCGGTAACGGTTATGTTTACGCCAAACCGTTCCTCGATACTCGATATAGATTCATAGATCGCATCGTTCATAACATCGCCGTTCTGGCTGTCCGCATAGATATAGTTCTTAGCGTCATACCATGTTGTCGTAAGTATGGGAAACTCTTGCCCATTGAAATTCATCTCTGGAAGATCATCCCTGATGCGTGAATCAGCAGTTTCCTCGATAATAGTATCTGAAATATTCGATGTACTTTCTTTTTCAGGACCTTCGGTCTTTTGGCAGGAAACAATCGATAAAAGTAATGCCATCAGCAGGGCAGACGCAATCATTCTGTTTTTCATCGCTGTACCTCTCATTTTCATTACAAAATCAGTTCACACTGAATTTTACAGCGGCGATACCGCCGTGTATCAGGCTTATTGTTCTATCAAAGTTCTCACAATTATTGTTCTTAACTACGACATTATCAGGATTTGCAAAGGTGTTGTGCGCATGGATGTCGCCATCGCCAAGCAGCGATATCTTCGCATTTCTTCCAACCTTGAATCCGACCGGATCAAGCTCAAGCTCATAATCCCGCTCAGGCGACAGATTGGCGATCGTCAGCGTGACCTCGCCGTCCTTCACCGACGCAGACGCCGAGATATCGTCCGGTCCGATGACCCTGAACGCCTCGCCGGCCATATGGGACTTGAACATATTGAAGACATGGTAGGTCGGCGTCGTGATGCAGTCCTTTCCAAGCGAAAGAAATAGCGTATGCAGATTGTTGACAAGCTGTGCCACCGACGCAAGTCTGATCTTTTCGCAGTTGTTGTTGAAGATATTCAGCGTCAGCGCCGAAACAACCGCGTCGCGGATCGTCGACTGCTGCTCGAACAGATGATCCTTCGTAGCAAGCCCGCTCTTATCCTGATGCCAGCAGCCCCATTCGTCGATGCAGAGCTTGGCTTTGCTCTCCATGCCGTATGCCTTTACGACGCTCCAATGGCGGTCGATCAGCTCCTGCATTCTTAATGCCTGCTTTATCAGCTGATTCCACTCGTCAGTGGAGAATCCGATCGTGTCTCCGGCAGAGCCGCAGTAATAATGCACCGCCATTCCGTGCATTGGCGCGCCGTGCTCGTAGATGCCCTCACACAGTCCTTTAGTCCAGTTATAGTCATCGACATTAGCGCCGCAGGCGATCAGCTCGAGCCCCTTCGACGAATTTTCCATAACAGTCGCATAGCGCCGGTATTCGTTCGTGTAGAACTGCGGGGTCATGTTTCCGCCGGCGACCCAGTTCTCGTTGCCGACGCCCCAGAGCCTGACATTATAGGGCGCGGGATGACCGTTCTCGGCGCGCAGCTTTGCCATTGTGGTCGTGCCCTCGGGCGAGTTGACATAGTCGATCCAGTCGCGGATATCGAGCGGCGTCGTCGAGGTCAGATTCGCGGCAAGATAGGGCTTTGCTCCGCAGAGCGCGCAGAAATCGAGAAATTCATCGGTGCCGACAATATTCGGCTCATAGCTGCCGTCGCAGTAATTCCACCAGTTTATGCGGGTAGGACGCTTCGAGCGGTCGCCGATGCCGTCGCGCCAGTCGTAGGTTTCCGCAAAGTTGCCGCCCGGCCAGCGGATCAGCGGCACTTCGGCTTCGCGCAGCTTGTCGATAATGAACTTTCTGAAGCCGTGAACATTTTCGACCTCGGAATCCTCTCCGACCCAGATGCCGTCATAAATGACTCCTCCGATGTGTTCGGAGAAAACGCCGTAGACGTCGGGGTTGATCTGCCCGATGCGCTCGGGCATGATGAGATAAATTTTATCCATTTCAGATCCCTCCTAAAATATTTCTCAGGTAAATTATACTATAAACAGCTTGACAAGTAAAGCCATTTGTTATATAATTATAGATAAAAGTTATCCTTTTACGAGGAGGACATATGCTCAAACAGGACATAAATTCAATTCCGGGATTCAATTATGATCTCAAGCTCTATAATTCGCTCTCGTTTCCGATTCTGCACATACACCGAAGCGCCGAAATTATTCTGCCACTCGAGGGCAGCGCAAAGGTGACGGTCGGAAATACCGATTTCACGCTTGAAGCCGGACAGGCGCTCCTCGCGCTGCCATTTGTCCCGCACGCTTTCACTTCCGACGGCGCGAAGCTCGCGGTCTGCGTTTTTTCGAAGGACTGCGCGCGCGATTTCTACGACCGGCTCGGAAACCGCCGCAGCAATCGTCCGGTATTCAGACCATCGGCAGCGGCTGTGAAATATCTCTTCGAGCAATTTGATTTCGGAAGAAAGGTCTCTGCAGGTACAGTATCTGAAGCCAAAGGAGTTTCAGAGCTTGCCGTCACATCAGTGCTCTATGCGGTTCTTGAGAGCTTTCTGACGCAGGTGGAATTCGACTCCGAGCCGGGAATCTACGAAAAACTGCTCGACTATATAAGTCTCCACTACGCCGAGGAGCTGACATTATCGTCGATAGCCGAGGTTTTCGGCTACGAACCGCATTATCTGTCCCGGCTCATCAGCCGTTGTACACAGATGAATCTCAGGTCTATCATCAATTCCTGCCGTATCGAATCGGCTAAGGATAAGCTGAAAAACAGCAAGAGCATAACCGACGCCGCGCTTACCTGCGGTTTCGGGAGTCTGAGGAGCTTCGACCGCGTGTTCCGGGAACTCGTCGGCATGAGTCCGGGGGAATGGTTAAGGCAACACCGCAAAAGATAACGCCGGCGCTTGTTCAAATCACGCCGGCTCGCTATCAAGTATTATTTTTTAAGGCAATACCGCACAATTCTAAGTGCGCAGATGCGATGACTTGCTTCGCAAGTCGTCAATTTCTTTCGTCAGACGATACAAAGAATCCGATCAGTTGCTTC